>CAXSIB010000006.1:0-23596 GCA_964237095.1 uncultured Actinomycetales bacterium | reverse complement strand
ACGCCGCCTCGAACACCCGGAAGGCCCCCCATGCCGCAGACCGCGACCGCCGTCCTCGACCCGTCGTTCAGCCTGGGCGAGGTCGACCGTCGCCTCTTCGGCTCGTTCGTCGAGCACATGGGCCGGTGCGTCTACACCGGCATCTACGAGCCCGGGCACCCGACCGCGGACGCCGACGGCCTGCGCGGGGACGTCCTGGACATGACCCGGGAGATGGGCGTCTCGGTCGTCCGCTACCCCGGCGGCAACTTCGTCTCCGGCTACCGCTGGGAGGACGGCGTCGGCCCCGTCGCCGACCGCCCCGTCCGCCTCGAGCTCGCGTGGCGGCAGATCGAGACCAACGAGTTCGGCCTGCACGAGTTCATCGCCTGGGCCCGCAAGGCCGGCGTCGAGCCGATGATCGCGATCAACCTGGGCACCCGCGGCGTGCAGGAGGCCATCGACCTTGTCGAGTACTGCAACATCGCCTCCGGCACCGCGCTCTCGGACCTCCGCCGGCGCAACGGCGCCGAGGAGCCGTTCGGGATCCGGCTGTGGTGCCTGGGCAACGAGATGGACGGCCCCTGGCAGATCGGGCACAAGACCGCGGAGGAGTACGGCCGCCTCGTCGAGGAGACCGCGAAGGCGGTCCGCCGGGTCGACACGAACGTGCAGCTGGTCGCCTGCGGCAGCTCGCACCGCAAGATGCCCACGTTCGGCGCCTGGGAGAGCACGGTGCTCGGCCACGCCTACGAGCAGGTCGACATGATCTCGATGCACGCCTACTACGAGAACCCCGACGGCGACATCGACTCCTTCCTGGCCGCGGCGGTCGACATGGACTCCTTCATCACCGAGGTCGAGGCCACCGCGGACGCCGTGAAGACCCGCCTCAAGAGCGACAAGACGATCGCGATCTCCTTCGACGAGTGGAACGTCTGGTACCAGAGCCGCTTCGTGGGCGAGACCAACCTGGAGATCCAGCACCTGCCGCGGCTCATCGAGGACCACTACGACGTGACCGACGCGGTCGTGGTCGGCTCGTTCCTGACGACGCTGCTGCGCCACGCCGAGCGGGTCAAGGTCGCCAACCAGGCCCAGCTGGTCAACGTGATCGCGCCGATCCGGTCCGAGCCGGCCGGGCCGGCGTGGCGCCAGCCGATCTTCTGGCCGTTCGCGCTGGTGTCCCGGATGGCGAAGGGGACGTCGCTGCGGGTCGCCCCGCAGGCCCCGACGATCGACACCACCCGGCACGGCACGGTGTCGAGTGTCGACATGGCCGCGACCTTCGACGCCGCCACCGGCGAGGTCGCGGTCTTCGTGGCCCACCGCGGGCGCACCGAGGCCCTCGACCTCCGCGTCGACCTGCGCGGGCTGGCCGCCGAGGGCCTGAGCGTCGTGGAGCACCGCGTCGTCACCGACACCGACCCGCAGGCCACCAGCACCGCCGAGGACCCCGACCACGTGGTCGCGGTCGAGGGCACCGGGGCGGGTCTCGCCGAGGGCGCGCTGACCGTCACGCTGCCGCCGCTGTCGTTCACCGCGCTCCGCCTGGCGCGTGCCTGAGGCGGCCGATCCGACGGACCCGGCGGCCGATCCGGCGTTCCCGGTCCGGGCCCGGTGCGTCTTCCGGGCCTCGTTCGCCGACGCGGGCGTCGTCCGGGCGGCGGGCCGGTGGTGGGCACACGCCGCCACCGGACCGGCCGGCGGGGTCCCGGCGCTGAGCTCGGTGGACCTCGTCCACTGGGAGCGTGCGGGGGACGCCCTGCCCGCCGCGGGGGCGTGGGCGGTGCCCGGCGCCGTGTCGACCCCGACGCTCACCGAGGTCGGACCGGGCCGCTTCGCGCTCTGGTACTCGGCGGTGTGCGCGGAGCACGGGACACCCGCGCTCGGCGTGGCCGTCGCCGACCGGCCCGGGGGACCGTTCCACGACCCCGCAGATCACCCGGTGGTCTGCCGTCCCGGCGACGGCGGCGCGCGCAGCCCGGCCGTGCTGTCCGTGCCGGAGGACCCCGACGGCGCCCGCCGGCTGTACTGGCTCGACGGTGCCGGGGCGGTCCGGTCCCGGCGCCTCGACCCGGCCGGTACCGCGCCCGACGCCGACCCGGACCGTCCGGACGAGACCCTGGTCCCGGCCACCGGGCGGCCGCGCGGGGTGCTCCGGTCGATCACCACGGCGGTGACACCGACCGACCCCGTGCTCGTCGCCGTCACCGACACCGGGGTGGTGACCCTCCCGCTCGGCGCGGACACACGGCCGGCGGACGACCCGGATCACCCTGACCACCCGGCTGATCCCGACGACCACGCCGACCACGACGACCACGACGATCCCGGTCCCACGCTGCTGCTGGCGGTCACCGGCGCCGGCCGGGCCACCGTGGTCACGCACCCGGACGGCAGCCGCTGGCTGCTCGTCGACGCGCCCGCACCCGCGGCCGGCCGGGTGCCGCTGCTCTGGCTCGCTGCCCTCGACGGCACCGGCCGCGACCTCACCGTCCGGGACCTCACCGTCCGGGACGGCGGCGGCCGGGACGGCGGTGCGCCCCCACCGACCCCGGTGCCGCTGCCGGCACCGCCCGGCAGCTGGCGGCTGCCGCTGCCCGCGGACCCCACACCCGAGCAGGAGCGGGTGATCAGCGCCTTCACCGTCCACGGCGCACTGCGGGCGCTGCCCGCCCGCCACGCCCGCCGGGTGGTCCTGCTGGACCTGCTGGCGCAGCTGTTCGAGCCCGGACTGCGGTATCCCGAGGCCGAGGTGGACCGCCGCCTCACCGCGGTGTGGGCGGGCGGGGTGCACCCGGACTACGCCCGGCTGCGCCGCAACCTGGTCGACGAGAACTTCCTCGACCGGACCGGCGGGGTCTACCGCCGTTCCGGCGGGACGGTCGACCCGGGGTCGACCCGGCCCGGCTGACCCGTCAGGCGAGGCGGACCCCGACGCGGGCCGGGCGGACGGCGTCGTCGAGCGCGCGGGCGGTGGCCCAGGCCCACCAGGCGTCCTCCCACTGGCCGCGGAGCCGCCCCACCCGGTCCAGGGCGTCGAGGCGTTCGCGGCGGGCGACCCGGCGGCCGAAGGTGGTCGTGGCGAGCCGCCGGAGGATGGTGTCGGTCAGGGCGTCGTTGTCGTCCCACTGCTGCTGCGCCGCCGCGCTGGGGACGCTGCCGCCCCAGCGGCCGATCGCGGTCGTCCACGCGATCTCCCCGACCGCGGCGTGACGCAGGCCCGGCGAGCTCCACCACGTCTGCCCGCTGAGCGCCGCGGTCAGGTCGATCTGCCGCCACACCAGGGTGGCGCACTGGGCCGGGCTCCCACGGCCGAGGCGGCGCAGGCTCCCCGCCGCCGCCTTCCACTCCGGCAGCCACGACGTGCCGGACCGCGATGCCGTGCCACGCAGCTCACGCAGCTCGCGCGATCGGTCCGTGCCACCCGATCCGGCGGGGGACGGGGGCCGCTCCAGGGACAGCAGGATGATCTGCACCTGCGCCGCGGCGGTCTCTGCGATCAGCTCGTCGGACACGTCTGGGCCATCGCCTCTCCAGCAGGTGCTGAACGGCGGGGGAGGCGGGTGCCGGACCGGTCGAGCGCTGTCCGCCCAGGGTATGGGCGCGATCACCGCCCGGCGCGGCGTGCGCCGGAGGTGTGGATCGACCCGCGCGGCCGTACATTCCGCCCCGGGCCGCGGCGGCCGGCACGGCGTGAGCGGCGCGGCTCAGCCGGTGAGGGCGTCCAGGACGGCGTCGTGGAGCAGGCCGTTGGACGCCACCGCGCTCGTCGCGGGTCCGTCCCCGCCGAGCAGCGGCCCGCCGGCCAGGTCGGTGAACGTGCCCCCGGCCTCGGTCACGATGATCGAGGGCGCGGCCATGTCGTGCAGCGCCAGCTCGGGCTCGCAGGCGGCGTCGACGACGCCCTCCGCGACGAGCACGTAGGACCAGAAGTCCCCGTAGCCGCGGGTCCGCCAGCAGCCGCGGGCCAGGTCGAGGAAGCGGTCGAGCAGCCCGAGGGAGTCCCAGCCGGACAGCGAGGAGTAGGACAGCGACGCGTCGGGCAGCCCCGACACCCCGGAGACCTGGAGCCGGGTCGCGCTGTTGAGCGAGCGCCCGGCGAAGGCGCCGCTGCCCTTGCTCGCGAACCACCGCCGTCCCAGCGCCGGCGCGGACACCACGCCGACCACGACCTCGTCGCCGTCGGCCAGGGCGATCAGCGTCGCCCAGACCGGCACCCCGCGGACGTAGTTCTTGGTGCCGTCGATCGGGTCGACGATCCACCGCCGGGGGCCCCAGCCGGTCGCCCCGAACTCCTCGCCGAGCACGGCGTCGCGCGGGCGGGCGCGGGTCAGGCTGCGCCGCATCGCCTCCTCGACGGCCCGGTCGGCGTCGGTCACCGGGGTCAGGTCGGGCTTGGACTCCACCCGCAGGTCCGCGGCCCGGAAGCGGTCGGTGCTGATCGCGTCGGCGTCGTCGGCCAGGAGCATCGCCAGGCGCAGGTCGTCGCGGTACGGGTCGGTGGGCGGCACGGTTCACCGTATCGAGCGGGGCGGCCGGTACCGGCCGACCTAGTCCCCGGCGCGGCGGTCGCGGCTCTCCAGCAGGCGGCGGAAGGAAGTGAGGCGGGCGGGGGCGACCCGGCCGTCGGCGGCGGCCACGTCGAGGGCGCACTCGGGGTCCGCGGCGGTGTGCTGGCAGCCCCGCGGGCAGTCGACGGTGATCGCGTCGAGGTCGGGGAAGGCCTTCACCAGCGCCTGCGGGGACAGGTGGGCGAGGCCGAACGAGCGGATCCCCGGGGTGTCGACCACCCAGCCGCCGCCGGTCCCGGCGAGGTGCAGCGCAAGGGCGCTCGTCGAGGTGTGCCGCCCCCGGTGGGTGTTCTCGTTGACGACGCCGACGACGCGCCCGGCCCCCGGGACGAGGGCGTTGACGAGCGTGGACTTGCCCACCCCGGAGTGCCCGACGAGCACGCTGACGCGACCGCGCAGGTGGTCGGCCAGCTCGCCGATCCCGTGCGGGTCGACCGCGCCGCGCTCGACCCCCGGGTCCCCGGCGCGCGCGGCCTGCCCGGCGAGGTCGGACAGCAGGACCACCGGGACGTCGAGCGCGCGGTAGGCGTCGAGCAGCGAGGTCGGGTCGTCGAGCTCGGTCTTCGTCAACGCCAGCAGGGGGGTCATGCCCGCGTCGAGGGCAGCCGCGACGCAGCGGTCGATCAGGCGCGGGCGCGGCGGGGGGTCCGCGACCGCGGTGACGACGACGAGCTGGTCGGCGTTCGCGACGACGATGCGCTCCACCGGGTCGTCGTCGTCGGCGGTCCGGCGCAGCAGCGTCGCGCGGTCGCGGGTCCCGACGATCCGGGCCAGCGAGCCGTGGCCGCCGGTGATGTCGCCGACGAGGCGGACCACGTCGCCGACGACCGCGGACTTGCGGCCCAGCTCGCGGGCCTTCACCGCGGTCACCGTGCTCACCCCGGGCCCGTCGGGGTCGACGTCGGCGAGGCTCTCCGGGACCGAGCCGGCCGGGGCGACCAGGCAGGTGAACCGGCCCCGGTCGACCGCGATGATCACCGCGTCGGCGGCGTCGGCGTGGCCCGGGCGGGACTTGGTGCGCGGCCGGGTGCTGCGCGGCGGGCGGGTCCGCACGTCGCTCTCGTCGACGTCGAGCCGGCGCCCGCTCACGCCGCGCCCCGACTGCTCACGCCGCGACCGCTCGCGCCGGGTCCTGTCCGGGCACCGTCAGGCCTGCGGGGCCGCGAGTGCGGCGAAGGCCGCCGGGAACTCGGGGAACGTCTTCGCGGTGGTGGCGATGTCGGCGACCAGCAGGCCGGGCACGACCAGGCCGAGGACCGCGGCGGCGTGGGCGATGCGGTGGTCGGCGAAGGTCTCGAACACGAACCCCGGCTCGGCCGTGAGGGGCGCCGGCGCGATCGTGAGGCCGTCCTCGGTCTCGCTGACGTGGCCGCCGAGCGCGGTGAGCTGTCCGGCCAGCGCGGCCAGGCGGTCGCTCTCGTGGCCGCGGACGTGGGCGACCCCGCGGATGCGGGACGGGCTGTCCGCGAGGGCCGCCAACGCGGCGACGACCGGGACCAGCTCCGAGGCGTCCCCGAGGTCGATGTCGATCCCGTGGAGCACGCCGGTGCCGCGCACGGTGACCCCGGCGGTCGTGGTCGCCACCTCGGCCCCCATCTCCCGGAGCACGGCGAGGAGCACCGCGCCCGGCTGGTCGGTGACAGCCGGCCAGTCCAGGACGGTGACCTCGCCACCGGCCACGGCGGGGGCGGCCAGGAACGGCGCCGCGGTGGACAGGTCGGGCTCGACGACGGTGTCCCCGCCGCCGACCGGGCCGGGGTGCACGTGCCAGTGCCCGGCCGCCGGGTCGGCGTCGACGCGGACCCCGCGGGCCCGCAGCATCTCCACGGTCATCGCGACGTGGTGGCGGGACGGCAGCCGGTTGCCGACAGCGGTGACCGCGAGGCCGCGGTCGAAGCGGGGGGCGGCCAGCAGCAGCGCCGACAGGAACTGGCTCGACGACGACGCGTCGACGTCGACGGCCCCGCCGCGGACCGAGCCCGCGCCGCGGACCGTGAACGGCAGCGTGCCGCGGTCCTCGTCGTCGACGGGCACGCCGAGGGCTCGCAGGCTCGCGACGGTCTGGGCCATCGGCCGCTCGCGGGCGCGCGGGTCGCCGTCGAAGCGGACCGGCCCGGCGGCGAGGGCGGCCACGACCGGGACGAAGCGCATGACCGTCCCGGCGAGGCCGCAGTCGATCCCGATGCCGCCGCGCAGGGCGCCGCCCGGGGGACGGATCTCGAAGCCGGCCCGGCCCCCGGTGACGTCGGCACCGAGCGCGCGGACCGCGCCGACCATGAGCACGGTGTCGCGGGCGGCGAGGGGCCGGCGGACGGTCGAGGGCGCGTCGGCGAGCAGCGCCAGGAGCAGCGCGCGGTTGGTGACGGACTTCGAGCCGGGGACGCCGACGGTGCCGTGGACGCCGGTCGGGGCGTGCGGCGCGGCCCAGGGGGCACGGGCGGTGAGGGTGTCGGGCACGGTCAGAGGCTAGCGAGCACAGGGCGATGCCACCGGCCGACCGTCTTCCCGGTGCACCGGGCGGGCCCGGGGACCGCCGCCGGCGGCCCGGCGGCGGCCCGCGCCGGCCGGCCGTGCGTCAGCTGGAGGGCAGGGCGTCGGCGACGGCGCTCGTCGCCGCGTGGACCGTGTTGCGGGCCTTGGCGCCGGCGTACTTCGCCTGGGTGCGGGCCTGCGACCGGGCGACCTTCGCCGTGCGCTTCGCCTGCTTCCCCTGGCGTCCGGCGCCCCGCTTGACGTCGCGCGACGCACGCTCCGCCCGCCAGGTCAACCCGGGCTTGCCGGCGGTGTCGACCGCCGCGAGCAGCAGGCCGCCGAGCAGTCCGACGCTCTGCAGGAAGTGGGTCCGGTCCTCGGCCTTGACGGCCGGGTCGGACTCGGACCAGAACGGGTACCGGGCGGCCGTCGTCGGGATCAGGGTCGCCGCGAGGGCGAAGGCCGACAGCCGGGGGGCGCGGCCGGTGGCGAGCAGCAGCCCACCCGCGAGCTGGATGGCGCCGTTGAGGCGGACCAGCTTGACCGTCTCCGTGGGGACCTTCGACGACACCTGGGCCGGCAGCACCCGGCGGGCGAGGGAGCTGACGCGGGCCGCGACCGGCTCGGCGTCGGGGGCCAGGGCGTCGGGATGGCGCACCGCCCGCAGGCCCCCCGTGACGAAGGTGGCGGCGAGCGCGGGGCGGGCGAGGCGGCGTACGAGCGGCATGGACCTTTCCTACCCGGTGGCGCCCCGTTCCGCCGCATCGGCGCGCGCGCCGGACACGGTCCCGCGTGAGGGCGACTCCCGGTCCGCTCCGGGAGAGGCAGCCCCCGCGCCGGCGGGACGGGCGGCCCGGCGGAATGCACGGCGGCGCCCGCGGCGTTGCGCAGGACGTGATGATGTGCGTGCAGCAGCCCACGGCGTCGTCGGGCCTCCCCGGGGCGTCGTGGCGGAGCGTGGCCGCGACGTTCCCCCTGGCTCCGGCCCGGCGGGCGGGAGCGCGGGCGTCCGGACCGGCTTCTAAGGTCCCGGACATGGAGCACGACGGTCCCCCCCTGTCCGCACCGCCGACCGCGGCCCCGGTCCCGGCCGTCGAGGGGCCGGTCGAGGCCGGCGACCCCGCCGAGGCCCTGGCTCCCGACGTGCGCGACGGGGAGACCACCGAGGCGCGCTCGGCCCGCTTCCAGGCCGAGGCCCTGCCACTGATCGACCAGCTCTTCGGGGCGGCGCTGCGGATGACGCGGGACCGCACCGACGCCGAGGACCTCGTCCAGGAGACGTTCACCAAGGCCTACGGGGCGTTCGGCCAGTACCGGCCGGGCACGAACCTGCGGGCCTGGCTGTACCGGATCCTCACCAACACCTTCATCAACTCCTACCGCAAGGCCCAGCGCAGCCCGCAGGCCGCCGACACCGACACGGTCGAGGACTGGCAGATGGCCCGCGCGGAGTCCCACGCGTCGACCGGCCTGAAGTCCGCGGAGACCGAGGCCCTGGAGCACCTGCCCGACTCCGACGTCCGCGACGCCCTGGCCCAGCTGCCGGAGGACTTCCGCCTCGCGGTGTACCTGGCCGACGTGGAGGGCTTCCCCTACAAGGAGATCGCCTCGATCATGGGGACCCCGATCGGCACCGTCATGTCCCGGCTGCACCGCGGCCGCCGCCAGCTGCGAACCCTGCTGGCGGGGTACGCCTCCGGCCGCGGGTTCGCCGTGCCCGCCCCCGCCGGGGTGTCCGCCCCGGCCCGGGCCGGCGTGAGCGCGGAGCCCGTCGCCGCGGACCCGGCGGGTGCCCGGTGAGCGCCGAGCAGAAGCGCTGGGGCGAGCTCATCGACACTCTCGGCACCACCGACTCCGCCGACGTCCCGCCCGGCCCGGACGCCTGCGCCGAGGCCCTCGGCGCCATGTTCCTGTTCCTGGCCTCCGAGCTCGACGACGAGGCCGCCAGCCACCGCATCGGGGAGCACCTCGGGATCTGCGTGGACTGCGTCGCCGCCTACGACCGCGAGCAGCTCGTCCGCGCGGTCGTGGCCCGCTCCTGCCGCGGCGAGCAGGCGCCGGCCGGGCTGCGCGGCCGCATCGAGGCCTTCATCACCGCCGCGGTCGGCCCCGCCACGACCACCACCACCACCGCCGGCGGGCCGGCCGCCGGGATCGTCGACCGGCGGGACGCACCCGCGGGCTCCTAGGCTCTGCGGTCATGCCGAGCCTGAGCGACGTCGCCCGGCAGCACGGCCGGCTCGAGCCCGCGGCGGTCGGCTGGCTGCAGCGGCTCGTCGCCGACTGGCACCTCGTCGCCGACCTCTCCTTCGCCGACCTCCTGCTGTGGATACCGGACCCGGCGGCCGAGCGGCTCTGCGTGGGCGCCCAGGCCCGCCCGACGACGGGGCCGACCGCGTACTCCGACGACCTCGTCGGGCAGATGCTGCCGGCGGCGCACCGCCCGCTCGTCCTGCGGGCCCTGCAGACCGGGGTCATCTGCCGCGACGACGACCCGCAGTGGCGCGACACCGTGCCGGTGCGGCTGGAGGCGGTGCCGGTCCGGTTCAGCGGGCAGGTCATCGCGGTCATCGCGCGGAGCACGAACATGCTGGGCATCCGGATGCCGAGCCGGCTCGAGCTGGCCTACCTGCAGGCCGCGACGGACCTCTCGGTGATGATCAGCGAGGGCACGTTCCCGTCGCTGGCCGACAAGACCGACCTGCCGTCGCTGCCGCGCATCGGGGACGGCATGGTCCGGCTCGACCCGGCGGGGACCGCGACGTACGCCAGTCCCAACGCCCTGTCGGCCTACCGCCGCTTCGGGTTCGCGGGCAACCTGCTCGGGTCGCACCTCGGCAAGGTGACCGCCCGCCTCGCGCCGTCGGACTCCGCGACCGACGAGGCGCTGTCGGACATGGTGTCCGGGCAGGCGTTCCGGGCGACCGAGATCGACAGCCCCGAGGGCACGCTCGTGCTGCGGACCGTGCCGCTGCTGCGCTCGGGGGAGCGGATCGGCGCGCTCGTGCTCGTGCGCGACATCACCGACCTGCGCAGCCGCGAGCGGGAGCTGCTGAGCAAGGACGCGACCATCCGGGAGATCCACCACCGGGTGAAGAACAACCTGCAGACGGTGGCCGCGCTGCTGCGGCTGCAGGCGCGCCGGACGACCGCGCCGGAGGCCCGCAGCGCCCTCGAGGAGGCGGTCCGGCGGGTCGGCTCGATCGCCGTCGTCCACGAGACGCTGTCCCAGGGGGTCGAGGACTTCGTCGACTTCGACCACGTCGCGGACCGCCTGCTCGGCCTCGTCGCCGACGTGTCCGCGCCCGAGGCGACCGTGACCCCGATCCGGACAGGCTCATTCGGTCCGGTCGGGTCGGACAAGGCCACCCCGCTCGCCCTCGTCCTGACCGAGATCCTGCACAACGCCGTCGAGCACGGCCTCCAGAACTCCCCGGGGGCGCTGATGCTCGAGGTGACCCGGACCGCCGCGACGTCACCCGCCCGGCCGAACGAGATCTTCGGCGGGGGCCGCTCGACCGACCCCGACCGGCTGCGGATCGTGGTGGAGGACGACGGCCGGGGCATCCCGGAGGACTTCAGCGTGGCCACCAGCTCGAGCCTCGGGCTGCAGATCGTGCGCTCGCTCGTCGCCGGCGAGCTCAACGGGACCCTCGAGATCGGAGCCCGCCGCGGCGGCGGCACGAAGGTCGTGCTGCAGTTCGACGTCCCGGCCGCCTGACCACCCGGCCGTCCCACCGCCGTCGCGTCATCCCGGGCGGCCCCGACTCCGGACGGCCGACAGGCCCGCACCCCGGTCGGGGTGCGGGCCTGTCGGGTCCTGCCGTGCGGTGTGGGCGCCCGTCGGGACTAGAGCGAGCGGGCGCGGGCACGGGCGGTGCGGCGCTTCAGGGCCCGCCGCTCGTCCTCGCTGAGACCGCCCCACACACCGGCGTCCTGTCCACTCTCCAGTGCCCACGAGAGACAGGTCTCGGTGACGTCGCAGCGGCGACAGACGGCCTTGGCCTGCTCGATCTGGTGCAGGGCCGGACCCGTGTTCCCGATGGGGAAGAAGAGCTCGGGGTCCTCCTGCAGGCAGGCGGCGCGATGGCGCCAGTCCATGACAGTCCTCCGTGATCAGATCTGTGGTCGGGGTCTGCCCGACGCTAGCGGCTGGCACCACGGTGTGCCAGGTGAACCGGCCGCCCCGCGGGGGTCCCGGGCGGTCCTGGACGAGCGGTTTCGTGAAACTCTTCACGAGCACCCTCTCCGGACCATAGTGCCGGTGGACCGGTCGTCGGGCAAGAGCTGGACAGCGCCGATCCACCCCCCGTTCACGCGCGCGTGACCTCCTACGCTGGTCCTGTGCCGGCTCCCGCGTCCCGCCGGCGACGCCCCGGGGGCACCCCCGCGGCCCGTCGACGGCTCCCGCCGGCACCGTCCCGGACCGCTCCGGCTCCGGCTCCGGCCGCCTCGACGGAGGGCCTCCCGACCGCCGACCTCCCGACCGGGGCCATCCCGACGACTGCGCTCCCGACCGGGGTCACCCGGGGACGGGCGGCGGGCGCCGGAGCCCGTGCGGTCGCCGCGCGGGCACCGGGGGACACCGCCGGCCCGGCCCCGATCCGGTGGCCGCTGCGGGTCGCGGCCGCGCTCACCGGGCTCGACGGGATCGCCCTCGCCGCCTACGGCGTGCTGCAGCTCGTGCTGGTCGTCGTCCGCCCCCGCGGCACGGCCCTCGTCGTGGCGGTCCTCGGCGGGCTGCTGTTCGTGGCGTTCGGCATCGGGCTCCTGCTGGCGGCCCGGGCGCTCTGGCGCGGGCGCCGCCGCGGCCGCGCCCCGGCGGTGGTGGCCCACCTGGTGACGCTGCTGCTGGTGCCGAGCCTGCTCGCCGGCGGGACCTGGTGGCTCGGGGTTCCGCTCGCGGTGGTCGCGGTCACCGCGGGGATCACCCTGTTCCTGCCGTCCTCGGTCAGGTCGCTGCGGCCGGCGGCACCGCGGGACCCGCGGGCGCCGCGAGCGCCGCGAGCGCCGCACCGCTGACCCGGTTGGTCGTCCAGTCGGTCAGCGGGGTGGCGCCGAGGGAGGCGTAGAACGCCTGCGCCGGGGTGTTCCAGTCCAGGACGGTCCACTCCAGGCGCGGCCAGCCCTGGGCGACGCAGTGCGCCGCGAGGGACTGGAGCAGCCGCCGCCCCGTGCCGGCCCGGCGGTGGTCGGGCCGGACGTAGAGGTCCTCGAGCCACATCCCGGCCTGCCCGGTCCAGGTCGAGAACGTCCGGAACCACAGCGCCAGGCCGACGATCTCCCCGGCTGCGACCGCCCCGGCGGTGGACTCCGCGGCGGTGGACTCCGCGACCAGCGCCGACGCGACCGGGTGCTCGCCGGCCAGGGCCGCCTCGACGTCGGCGACGGTGGCGGCCACCGCGTCGGCCTCGCGCTCGTACGCCGCGAGCTCGCGGATCAGCGCGAGGATCCCGGCCGCGTCGGCCGGGACCGCCGGGCGGATCACGGCGGTGACAGCAGCCGGACGGATGAGCGCGCCGGCGACCGGCCCGGCGGTCGGGTCGGCGCTCAGGAGAGGGCCTCGTCGAGCAGGGTCCGCTGCTCGCGCTGGTGGATCGCGGCGACCCCGACGGCGGGCACGGGACCGGCGGGGCGGGCCACCCGCTCGAGGGCGCCGAAGCGCGCCCGGACGTCGGCACCGAGCGCCGGCTCGAGCTCCAGCTTCATCGTCGGCCACGGCCCCTGGTTGGCGGGCTCGTCCTGGACCCACCGCAGCTCGGTCGCCGCCGGGTAGCGGGCCAGCACGGCCTCGACCTCGGCGACCGGCAGCGGGTGCAGGCGTTCCAGGCGCACGACGGCCGTCCGGCCCGTCGTCCCCGCCCCGGCGTCGCGCGCCGCGAGCAGGTCCCAGGCCACCTTCCCCGAGCACAGCAGCACGCGCTCGACCCGCGCCGCGTCGACGGTCCCGGCGAGGACGGCCGGGTCGTCGAGCACCGGCTCGAACGTCCCGGTCGTGAAGTCCGCGCGGGCGGACACCGCGGCCTTGCTGCGCAGCAGGGACTTCGGGGTGAACACCACCAGCGGGCGGTGCTCGCCGCCGAGGTTGTGCCGGCGCAGCAGGTGGAAGTAGCTGGCCGGGCTGCTGGGCTGGGCCACGACGAACGAGCTGTCCGACGCGAGCTGCAGCCACCGCTCGATCCGCGCCGAGGAGTGGTCGGGGCCCTGGCCCTCGAAGCCGTGCGGCAGCAGCAGGACGACCCCGGAGCGCTGGCCCCACTTGGCCTCGCCGCCGGCGATGAACTCGTCGGTGATCGACTGGGCGCCGTCGACGAAGTCCCCGAACTGGGCCTCCCACAGCGTCAGGGCCTCGGGGCGGGCGACGGAGTAGCCGTACTCGAAACCCAGCGCCGCGAACTCCGAGAGCAGCGAGTCGTACACCCCGAACCGGGCCGTCGGGGTGTCGAGGCCCTTCAGCGGGGTCCAGCTCTCGTTGGTGAGCCGGTCCACCGCGACCGCGAACCGCTGCACGAACGTGCCCCGGCGGCTGTCCTGGCCGGCCAGGCGGACCGGGCGGCCCGCCAGCAGCAGGGACCCGAACGCGAGGGCCTCGCCGGTGGCCCAGTCGATGCCGCCGTCGCGGATCATCGCGACCCGCCGCGCCAGGGCCGGGCGCACCTTCTGGTGCACGGCGAACCCCTCCGGGACGTCCTCGTGCGCCGCGGCGACCCGGTCCAGCACCGACTCGTCGACCGCGGTGCGCGGCCCGCCGTCCGGGGCGCCCGGCTTGGCGCGGTAGTGCGCGACCCGCACGTACTCCGTGAGCGGGGTCGTGGCGTGGGCGCGGGACTCCTCGAAGCGGCGCTCGAGGCGGTCGCCGTAGTCCTGCAGCGCCCGCTCGGCCTCGGCGACCGTGATGTCGCCGCGGCCGACGAGGGCCTCGGTGTAGAGCCGGCGGACGCTGCGCTTGCGCTCGATCAGGTCGTACATGTGGGGCTGGGTCATCGAGGGGTCGTCACCCTCGTTGTGCCCGCGCTTGCGGTAGCAGACCAGGTCGACGACGACGTCGCGGTGGAAGCGCTGCCGGTACTCGAACGCGAGGCCCGCCACGCGGACGCACGCCTCGGGGTCGTCGCCGTTGACGTGGAAGATCGGCGCCTGGATCATGCGCGCGACGTCGGTGCAGTAGGTCGACGAGCGTCCCGAGGCGGGGTCGGTCGTGAACCCCACCTGGTTGTCGATGACGACGTGGACGGTGCCGCCGGTCCGGTAGCCGCGCAGCTGCGACAGGTTGAGGGTCTCCGCGACGACGCCCTGGCCGGCGAACGCGGCGTCGCCGTGGATCAGCAGCGGCAGCACGGGGTACTCGTCCTCGCGGTCGAGGATGTCCTGCTTGGCCCGGACGATCCCCTCGAGCACGGGGTCGACCGCCTCCAGGTGCGAGGGGTTGGCCGCGACGGACACGTCGACGGTGGCCCCGCCGGGGGTGGCGAACACGCCCTCGGCACCGAGGTGGTACTTCACGTCGCCGGAGCCCTGGACCATCGCGGGGTCGATGTTCCCGTCGAACTCCCGGAAGATGTGGTCATAGCTCTTGCCCACGATGTTCGCGAGCACGTTGAGGCGCCCGCGGTGCGCCATCCCGATGCACACCTCGGTGAGCCCGGCCTCCGCGGCGAGGGTGCACACCCGGTCCAGCACGGGGATCGTCGACTCCCCGCCCTCCAGGGAGAACCGCCGCTGCCCGACGAACTTCGTGTGCAGGAAGGACTCGAAGGCCTCGGCCTCGTTGAGCCGCTCCAGCACGTGCAGCTGCTCGGTCCGGTCGGTGCGCGCGTGCAGCCGCTCGACCTTCTCCTGGATCCACCGCCGCTGCTCGGGGTCGTGGATGTGCATGTACTCCACGCCGACCGTCCGGCAGTAGGAGTCCTGCAGCAGCTCGAGGATGTCGCGGAGGCGCATGGTCTCCGCGGGGCCGAAGTTCCCGGTCGCGAAGCTGCGGTCGAGGTCCCACAGGGTCAGGCCGTGCTCCTCCAGCTGGAGGTCGGGGTGTGACCGCGCTCGGTACTCCAGCGGGTCGGTGTCGGCGAGCAGGTGCCCGCGCACGCGGTAGGCGTGGATGAGCTCGATGATCCGGGCCTGCTTGCTGACCCGGACCCCGGCGCTGCCGGCGTTGTCGCGGGTCCAGCGGAACGGCTCGAGGGGGATCCGCAGCCCGGCGAAGACGTCGTCGTAGAACCGGTCGGCGCCGAGGAGGAGCTGGTGGATCCGCCGCAGGAACTCACCCGACGCCGCCCCCTGGATCACCCGGTGGTCGTAGGTGGAGGTCAGGGTCATGACCGTGGACACGCCGAGCTCGGAGATCCGCTCCGGGGACGTGCCCTGGAACTCCGCGGGGTAGTCCATCGAGCCGACCCCGACGATCAGCGGCTGGCCGCTCATCAGGCGGGGCACGGAGTGGACGGTGCCGATGGTGCCCGGGTTGGTCAGGGAGATCGTGGTGCCGGCGAAGTCGACCGGGGTGAGGGTGTTCGACCGGGCGCGGCGCACGAGGTCCTCGTAGGCCGACCAGAACCCCGCGAAGTCGAGGGTGTCCGCCTTCTTCACCGACGGCACGAGGAGCTGGCGGGTCCCGTCGGGCTTCGGCAGGTCGATCGCCAGGCCGAGGTTCACGTGGTCGTGCGCGACCGCGACGGGCTTGCCGTCGACGACCGCGAACCCGGTGTTCACCCCGGGCAGCTCGCGGGCCGCGCGGACGATCGCGTACCCGATCAGGTGGGTGAAGGAGACCTTGCCGCCGCGGCTGCGGGCCAGGTGCCGGTTGATCAGCGTCCGGTTGTCCACGAGCAGCTTGACCGGGACGGTCCGCACGCTCGTCGCGGTCGGGACCCCGAGGCTGGCCTCCATGTTCGCGACGACCCGTGCGGCCCCGCCGCGCAGGACCGTCCGGTGCTCACCGTCCGCCGCGGCGGCCGCCGGCGTCGCGGGCGCCGCGGGTGGTGCCGACCGGGCCGGTGCGACCGGGGTCGGGACCGGGGCCGCCGCCACCGGCGGTACGGGCGGCGTCGCCACCACCGGCTCGACCGGCGTCACGACGATGTCCGCGCCGACGGGCAGGTCGTCGCCCTCGGGGGCCAGCAGGTGCACCGGGGCGACGGTCACGGCCGTGTCCGGCGACGGCACCGCGCTCGCGCCCGCGGCGACCGGGGTGCCCGCAGCCGGCGTCGGACCGTTCCCGGTCGGGGCGTCGTCGGCCGGCGCCGAGCCGTTGCCGGCCGGGCCCGAGCCGTTCGCGCCCGGCGTCGCCGCCGGGACGGCGGGCGGTCCGGCGGCCTGCCGACCGGCCGCCTCCTCGGCGTCCTGCGCGCGGAAGAACTCCCGCCACGCGGGGTCGACCGCCCCCGGGTCACGCTCCCAGGACGCCCGGATCTCGTCCACGAGCCAGCCGTTCGCCCCGAAGCCGTCCTCGTCGCCGGAATCGTCCGTCGCTGTCCCGTTCACGTCCGCCTGCACCTGAGCCACGGCTCGGATCGCCTCTTCCTCACTCGACCTGGTCCCCACGCTAGCCAACGAGCGGGACCCCGGCCGTGCTCCGACGCCCTCAGGGGTGGACCCGGGCCCCCGCCCGGGCCGCCCTCAGGCCAGCGCGGCCTTGACCGCGGCGGAGACCCGGGAGCCGTCGGCCCGCCCGGCCACGCGCGCGTTGGCGGCCTTCATCACCGCGCCCATCGCCCGCGGCCCGGGCGCCGCGCCGGTGCTGTCGGCGACCTCCGCCACCGCCGCCGCGACGATCGCCGCGAGCCCGTCCGCGTCGAGCTGGGCGGGCAGGTAGGCCCCGAGCCGCTCCGCCTCCGCGGTCTCCGTCGCGGCCAGCTCAGGCCGGTTCCCCGCCTCGAAGGCCTCCGCGGACTCCCGGCGCTTGCGGACCTCGCGGCGCAGCACGGCCTGCTCCTCGGCCTCGGTGAGCTCCCGGGCGGACTCCCCGGCGACCTTCTCGGCGCCGAACGCCGACAGGGCGCTGCGCAGCGCGGTCCGGGCCGGGACGTCGCGCTCGCGCATCGCGACCGTGAGGTCCGCGCGGATCCTGGTCTCCAGCTCAGCCATGGCGGCGACGGTACCGGCGAGACAGCTGCGCCGGATCCGGTTCGACGGCGGACGATCGGGCCATGCCAACCGAGGAGTTCGAGGTCGATGTCGTGGTCGTGGGCGCGGGGCCGGTGGGGGAGAACGTCGCCGACCGGGCCATCGCCGGGGGCCTGACCGCGGCGGTCGTCGAGGCCGAGCTGGTCGGCGGGGAGTGCTCGTACTGGGCGTGCATGCCGAGCAAGTCCCTGCTCCGCAGCGGCCAGGCGCTCCGCGCGGCGCAGGCGCTGTCCGGCGCCCGCGAGGCCGTGACCGGCACCCTGGACGCGACGGCGCTGCTCGCCCACCGGGGCACGGTCGTGGCCGGCTACGACGACGCCGGGCAGGTGCCCTGGCTGGACTCGATCGGCGCGCGCCTCCTCCGCGGGCACGCCCGCCTCGCCGGGGAGCGGGTCGTCGAGGTCTTCGGCGGCAACCGGATCGCCGTCGGGCGGTACACGGGGCCGACGGCGGCGGCCACCGACCGGGCCGACGGCGGCCGCACCGAGGCCGGCAGCGACCCGGACCATGGCCACGCCGGCGACGAGCCGCAGGTGCGGATCCGCGCCCGCCACGCGGTCGTGGTCGCCACCGGCAGCGGCGCCGCGCTGCCGCCGATCCCGGGGCTCGCCGACGCCGTGCCGTGGACGTCGCGGGAGGCGACCGGGGTCGCCACCGTCCCGGGCCGGCTCACCGTGCTGGGCGGCGGCGTCGTCGGGATGGAGATGGCGACCGCGTTCAGCGACCTCGGGGCCACGGTCACGGTCGTCGTGCGCGGCGAGCGGGTGCTGGAGACCGCGGAGCCGAAGGCGTCGGAGCTCGTCACCGCCGCTCTGCGCGACCGGGGCGTCGACGTCCGCCTCCGCACGGGGGCGACCGCCGTGCGCCGCGACGCCGCGGGGGTGACCGTCACGACGGACAGCGGCGAGGAGATCACCGGCGACGAGCTGCTGGTCGCGGTCGGGCGCACCCCGGCGTCGGGCGACCTCGGGCTGGCCACCGTGGGCCTGCGCGACGGCTCCTGGCTGCCGACCGACGACAGCGGCCTGGTCGAGGGCGTCGACGGCGGCTGGCTCTACGCCACCGGCGACATCACCCACCGCGTCCTGCTGACCCACCAGGGCAAGTACGAGGCCCGCGCGGTCGGCGACGTGATCGCGGCTCGCGCGAAGGGCCTCGCCGCGGACGACCCGGGCCTCGCGCCGTGGGGCCGCTACGTCTCGACCGCCGACCACGCCGCGGTCCCGCAGGTGGTGTTCACCTCACCGGAGGTCGCGTCGGTCGGGCTCACCGAGGCCGCCGCCCGGAGAGCCGGGCTGCCGGTCGCGGTGGTCGAGTACGACCTCGGGTCGGTGTCGGGGGCGCACCTCGCGGCCGAGGACTACACCGGCTGGGCCAACCTCGTCTACGACACCGAGCGGCGGGTGGTGCTGGGCGTGAGCCTCGTCGGCCCCGACGTCGCGGAGATGATCCACGCGGCTACGGTGATGGTGGTGGGGGAGGTGCCCCTGGGCCGGCTCTGGCACGCGGTCCCGTCCTACCCGACGGTGAGCGAGATCTGGCTGCGCCTGCTGGAGACCGTCGGCCGCGAGTGAGCCGGCGAAGCCGGCCGGGGGAACGGATCGTCGCCAGCGGAGCCGGTCACGATGGCGGCGAAGCCGGCCATCATCTTGCGCCGGCGAAGCCGGCAAGCGGACAGTGCCCCCGGCCGGACTCGAACCGGCGCACACGCCTCCGGAGGGCGATGCTCTATCCGCTGAGCTACGGGGGCCGGGGCTCGCACTCCGGCGGAGTCAGACCCTAGCAGCGGGGCGCGTCAGAGCTCGACCGCGGCGGAGCCGGGGCCGAGCGGACGCGGGAGAAGGGTGGATCCGCACTCGGTGAGCGACCGGCGATCGAGCCTCCTTCGTCGGCGGGTTCATCGCCGGACCGCCGGCGCTCGACCTCGGGCGGCGGGCGGCAGGATGCGCGCGTGATCGTCGTCGCCGGAGAGAACCTCGTGGACCTCGTCGCCGACGGGTCCGGAGCGTCCGGGGCCGCCGGGGCGCTGAGCCCCCGCCTGGGCGGGGGCCCGTTCACCGTCGCCCGGACCCTGGGCCGCCTCGGCGCCGACGTCGCCTACCTGGGCACGATCTCCGACGACCGCTTCGGCCGGGCCGCCCGCGCCGCGCTCGACGCGGACGGCGTGGACCTCCGCCTGGCCGCGACGGCGGCCGAGCCCACGACCCTCGCCCTGGCCGAGCTCGACGCCACCGGGGGCGCCTCCTACCGCTTCTACACCGAGGGCACCGCCGCGCCGCGGATCGGCCCGGCGCAGGTGCACGCCGCGCTCGCGGGGGCGCCGGCCGCGGTGCACGTCGGGACCCTCGGCCTGCTGCTCGAGCCCGGGGCCTCCGCGATCGAGGACCTGGTCGACGCGCTCCCGCCGGAGTGCCTGGTGGTGCTCGACCCGAACGTCCGCCCGGCGCTGCTCACCCCGGCGGTCGTGCCCGCGTACCGGGCCCGCCTCGCCCGGCTCGCGGCCCGCGCCGACGTGGTCAAGGTCAGCGACGAGGACCTGGCGTGGCTCGGCGCGGACTGGCTCGGGGAGCACGCGCTGAGCCACACCGGCCCCACCGCGCACGGCCTGGTGCTGCTGACCCGCGGGGGTGCGGCGGTCGACGTGCTCGGCAACGCCACCCAGGTGGCGGTCCCGGTCACGCCGGTGCGGGTGGTCGACACCATCGGCGCGGGGGACTCCTTCGGCGGCGGGTTCCTGGCCGCGTGGCTGGCCCAGGGTCTGCCGCCCGCGGCGCTCCACGAGCTGGGACCCCGCGGCGCGGTGCTCGACGCGGTCCGCTACGGGATCGCGGTCTCCGGGATCACCTGCGGCCGCGCCGGCGCCGACCCGCCGACCGCGGCCGAGGTGCTGGCCGCCGGCTTCGTCCTGCCCGTCCCGCACTGACCCGGCGGCGGTGAGTGGTCCGACTGGGCTCCGCGATCGGCGACAGGGGTCGGGCCGCGGCCGGGATACTCGGGGGGTGACTCCCGAACAGCTCGCCGCGGCCGTGCTCGACGCCCTCGCGGCGGCGGTCGCGGCGGGCGAGCTCACCCTGCCCGACGGCCTGCCCGCCCACCTCGCCGTCGAACGCCCGCGCCAGGCCGGCCACGGGGACTACGCGACCACCGTCGCCCTCCAGCTCGCGAAGCAGGCGGGCCGCCCGCCGCGCGACGTCGCGGGCGTCCTGGCCGAACGGCTCCGCTCGCTCCCGGGGATCGACGACGTCGAGATCGCCGGCCCCGGGTTCGTCAACATCACCCTGGCGGTCGGCGCGCAGGGCGAGCTGGCGCGCACGGTCGTCGAGGCCGGATCCGACTACGGGCGCGGCACCGCGTTCGCCGGCGAGCGGGTCAACCTCGAGTTCGTCTCCGCGAACCCGACGGGCCCGATCCACATCGGCGGCGTCCGCTGGGCGGCCGTGGGGGACAGCCTCGGCCGCGTGCTGTCCTTCGCCGGCGCCGACGTGACCCGCGAGTACTACTTCAACGACCACGGGGTCCAGCTCGACCGGTTCGCGCGCTCGCTGCGGGCGAGCGCGCTGGGGGAGCCGGCCCCGGCGGACGGCTACGGCGGGGACTACATCGGCGAGCTGGCGCAGGAGATCGTCGCCAGCCGCCCGGACGTCCTCATGCTGCCCGAGGACGCGCAGCTCGAGGCGTTCCGCGCGGACGGGGTCACGCTGGAGTTCGCCGCGATCAAGGCGTCCCTGCACGACTTCGGGGTCGACTTCGACGTCTACTTCCACGAGGACTCCCTGCACGCCTCGGGCGCGGTCGACCGCGCGATCGCGCGCCTCCGCGGGCTCGGGACGATCTACGAGGCCGACGGCGCGACCTGGCTGCGGACCACGGACTTCGGCGACGACAAGGACCGCGTCGTGGTCAAGAGCGACGGGGAGCCGGCCTACATCTCCGGCGACCTCGCGTACTACCTGGACAAGCGCGAGCGCGGGTTCGACCGCGTGGTGATCATGCTGGGCGCCGACCACCACGGCTACGTCGGCCGGATGATGGCGATGGCGGCCGCCTTCGGGGACGTCCCCGGCACCAACCTGGAGCTGCTCATCGGGCAGATGGTGAACCTGCTCCGCGACGGCCAGCCGCTGCGGATGTCCAAGCGGGCCGGGACGGTCATCTCCCTCGAGGACCTCGTCGACGCGATCGGCGTCGACGCCTCGCGCTACGCCCTGGCGCGCTACTCCGTCGACACGACCATCGACCTCGACCTCGACCTGTGGTCGAAGCAGAGCGCCGAGAACCCCGTGTACTACGTGCAGTACGCGCACGCCCGCACGTGCAGCGTCGCCCGCAACGCCGCCGCGGTCGGGATCACGCGGTCCTCACACGCGTTCGAGCCCGCGCTGCTCGCCCACGAGCGGGAGGCGACCCTGCTCGCCGCGCTCGCGGAGTTCCCCCGGGTCGCCGCGGCGGCCGCGCAGCTGCGCGAGGTCCACCGCATCGCGCGCTACGCGGAGGCCCTCGCCGGGGACTTCCACCGCTGGTACGACGCCTGCCGGGTCATCCCGCGCGGGGACGACCCGGTCGAGCCGGTCAACCACGCCCGGCTCTGGCTGAACGACGCGACCCGCACCGTGCTCGCCAACGCCCTGTCCCTGCTGGGGGTCGGCGCCCCGGAGCGGATGTGAGCGTGGCCCACGAGGCGGGCGTCCTGCACGGCGCGCCGGCGCGCGCCCAGCCGGCGTGGCTCGCCCGCCCCACGGACGCCGACGCCCTCGTCCCCGCGCTGTGGTCGGCCAACACCCGCAAGGACCCCGACGGGGTGCTCGCGGTGGCGGGCCTGCGCGCCACCGAGATCGCCGCGGAGTTCGGCACCCCCGCGTACGTGGTGGACGAGGACGACTTCCGCGGGCGGATCCGCGCGTTCGTCGACGCGTTCACGACGGCGTTCGCCCCGGCGGCCGGACTCGGCGGGGTGCGCGTCCACTACGCCGGCAAGGCGTTCCTCTGCCGCGCCGTGGCCCGCTGGGTGCAGGGGGAGGGCGCGGCGCTCGAGGTCTGCACCGGCGGCGAGCTCGCCGTCGCCCTCGCGGCCGGCTTCCCGCCGGCGGCGATGGCCCTGCACGGCAACAACAAGCTGCCGACGGAGATCGACCGCGCGGTGGCCGCCGGGATCGGTCGCGTCGTCGTGGACGCCACCGAGGAGATCGGCCGCCTCGCCGCCGCGGCGGCGGCCCACGGCCGCGAGGTGGCCGTCCTCGTCCGCGTGACGGTCGGCGTCGAGGCCCACACCCACTCCTACATCGCCACCGCGAACGAGGACCAGAAGTTCGGGTTCTCCCTCGCCGACGGCAGCGCCGAGCGGGCGGTCGAGGCGATCCTGGCGACCCCGGGCCTGCGCCTCGCGGGGCTGCACTCGCACATCGGCTCGCAGATCTTCGACGCCGCCGGCTTCGCGGTCTCCGCCCAGCGCCTCGTCGGGCTCTACGCGCACCTGCGCCGCCGCCACCCCGGCCGGCTCGACCCCGGCCCCGGCCCCGGCGACGACACCGGGCCCGACACCGCCGGGCCGGGGCCGCGGTTCGAGCTCGGCCTCGGCGGCGGGTTCGGCGTGGCCTACACGACCGCCGACGACCCGTGGACCCCCGGGCACCTCGCCACCGCGCTCGCCGAGGTGGTGCGGACCGAGTGCACCGCCCACGGCGTCCCGGTCCCCCTGGTCACCGTCGAGCCCGGCCGGGCGATCGCGGCCCCGTCGACCTGCACCCTCTACACCGTCGGCACGGTCAAGGACGTCGCCCTGGACGGCGGGTCGGTCCGCCGCTACGTCGCGGTCGACGGCGGCATGAGCGACAACATCCGCCCGGCCCTCTACGGCGCGGCCTACTCCGCGACCCGCGCCGGGCGGACGTCGCCCGCCGCCGCCGACCCGGTGCTCGCCCGGGTGGTGGGCCGCCACTGCGAGTCCGGGGACGTCGTCGTGTGGGACGAGTTCCTGCCCGCCGACCTCGCCGCGGGGGACCTGCTCGCGGTGCCCGGGACGGGCGCGTACTGCCGGTCGATGGCGAGCCAGTACAACCACGTCCCGCGCCCGCCCGTGCTCGCCGTCCGCGACGGCCGCGCCCGCGTGCTGGTGCGCCGGGAGACCGAGGACGACCTGCTCGCCCTGGACGTGGGATGAGCCCGGCGCACGCGCCGCGCCGGGCTGGGAGACTTCCGCGGTGACCGATCCACGCCACGACCGCCCCGGGGACTCGGGCCGCCGCCCGCCCGGGGCCGGTGCGCTCGGGGTCGCCCTGCTCGGCTGCGGGGTCGTCGGCGCGGAGGTGGTGCGCCTGCTGGAGGCCCACCGCGAGGACATCACGGCCCGCATCGGGGTCCCGCTGCGCCTGGTCGGGATCGCCGTCCGCGACCCCGGCCGCGCCCGGGGACTGCCGGTCGACCCGGCCCTGTTCACCGCCGACGCCGCC
>CAXSIB010000005.1:0-24194 GCA_964237095.1 uncultured Actinomycetales bacterium | reverse complement strand
CGGCTCGCCGCCGGCCTGGTCCCCGGCGGCGGTGCTCGCCGACCACCGGCAGGACTACCTGGACATCGAGTGGTGACCGCACGACCATTGGCCACTTGAACCACCTCCACGTGTCACCGATCGTCGAGTGGTGGCACCAAGACAGTCCCTCGGGCAGGGGACCTGCTGTCATGCCACTATGGTGCGGACATGACAGCCGCAGTTGTGTCCGTGAACGATCAGGGTCGGGTGGTCGTCCCGAAGGCCCTACGGGACGAGCTCGCGCTGACCTCGGGGACGGAGCTGCTCGTCTTCGTCGAGGACGGCCGACTCGTGCTCGAGGAGCGCAGCCATCTGCTCCGCCGGCTCCAGGCAGTCGTCCGGGCCGGGCTTCCCGAGGGTGTCGACCTGGTGGCCGAACTGGTCGCTGATCGGCGCGCGGATGCCGCGCTGGAGACTCCGACATCGACTGGTCGGCATCCTCGACCGAAGCGATGACCATCCTTGACGCGTCGGCCGTGCTGGCGCTCCTGCAGTCCGAGGAAGGAGGCGATGTCGTCGCCGCGGAACTCCCGACGGCGTCGATGAGCGCCGTCAATCTCTCCGAGGTCTGGCAGAAGCTCCAGCACCACGGCCTGGACTCGAACCTGCTGACCGCAGGTCTGCAGGCCCTCGGGGTCTCAGTCCTCCCCTTCACTCACGACGACGCCGTGGGTGCGGCTCAGCTGTGGACGTCGACGCGGAGTCGTGGTCTGTCGCTGGCCGACCGGGCATGTCTGGCTCTGGGACTACGCCTGCACCAGGACGTGCTCACCGCCGACCGATCGTGGGCCGGGCTCGATGTCGGGGTGGTGGTCCGCCACCTCCGCTGACCCCGACCGGACGGATCAACTGGGCAGGACAGACTCGATCGCCGCGCGGATCTCGGGGGCGTCGGGCTCGGTCTGCGGGCGGAAGCGGCCGACCACCCGGCCGTCGGGGCCGACGACGAACTTCTCGAAGTTCCACTGCACGTCCCCGGCGGTGCCGTCGGCGTCCGCGGCCGCGGTGAGGCCGGCGTAGACCGGGTCGCGGCCGGGGCCGTTCACCTCGACCTTGTCGGTCATCGGGAACGTGACCCCGTAGGTCGACGAGCAGAACTCCTCGATCTCGGCCGCGGTCCCCGGCTCCTGGCCGTGGAACTGGTTGGACGGGAAGCCGAGGACGGTGAAGCCGCGGCCGGCCAGCTCGGTGTGCAGCGCCTCGAGCTTCGTGTACTGCGGGGTCATCCCGCACCGGCTGGCCACGTTGACGATGAGTGCCGCCCGGCCGGCGGTCAGCGCCCGCAGCACGGTCTGCTCGCCCCGCAGGGTCGTGACGGGGAGGTCGAGGTCCAACAGGTCGGTCATGAGGGCTCTCTTCACTGGTGCCGGGGGTGACCTCAGGTGCAGCACCGGCGGGGACCCCGCGATTCCGCGATCCCGCCGCCGGGAACCCGACCCCCCGGACCGGGACCACGACGGAGCCGCGGTCCTCTACCGTCACGCCATGATCGCCGACGGCTCCCGGCCCTTCGACCTCGTCGTCCGTGGCGGGACGGTGGTGACCGCGGCCGGGGAGGGCGTCGCCGACATCGGGGTCGTCGGCGGCGTGGTGGCCCAGCTCGGCGGCGCGATGACCGGCACACGGGAGATCGACGCCACCGGGAAGCTCGTCCTGCCGGGCGGCATCGACATGCACGTCCACCTCGAGCCGACCGACGTCGACCGCGGTGCCGGATCCGGGCCGCGGTGGGCCGACGACTTCGACAGCGGCTCCCGCGCGGCTGCCGCCGGCGGCATCACGACCATCGGGGACATGGTCTTCCCCGAGCCCGGGGAGGCGGGCGGGGACATCGGCGAGACCGGCGGCGGCCAGCCGGGCGAGCTCCCGCTGGCGAGCCTCGAGCGGGTCGCCGCCGACGCGTCGCGGGTGAGCATCGTCGACTTCGTCCTGCACCCGGTGCTGTTCGACCCCCGCCCCGACGTCGTCGCGCAGATCCCGGAGCTCGCCCGGCTCGGCCACACGACCGTCAAGGTCTTCACCGCGTTCGGCGACTTCGACGCCCGGGCCGCGGACTTCCTGCGGGCGATGGAGGTGGCGGGCCGCAGCGGGGTCCTGACGATGGTGCACTGCGAGGACGGGCCGCTGGTCGAGCACGCGATCGCGGCGCTGGTGGCCGACGGCCGCGGCGGCCTCGACCACTACGCGGAGACGCGGACGCCGTCGTCGGAGAGTGCCGCGGTGGCACGCATGATCGCCTTCGCCGAGGCCGTCGGCGCCCCGATCTACATCGTCCACCTCGGTGGCGCCGCCGCCCTGGCCGAGGCGCGGTCGGCGCAGGCGCGCCACCTGCCGGTGTACGTGGAGACCCGCCCGATCTACCTGCACTTCACGCGGGATTCGTTCGCCGGCCCGGACGGTCCGCTGTTCGTCGGGGACCCGCCGCTCGGCAGCGCCGCGGACCAGGAGGCCCTGTGGGCGGGGCTGGCCGCCGGGCACGTCCACACCTGCTGCACCGACCACGCGCCGTGGACGAAGGCCGACAAGCTCGATCCCGCGCTCACCGTCGCGACGGCGCGTCCCGGGGTGTCCGACCTGGAGACGATGCTGCCGATGCTGTTCGACCGCGGCGTCAGCACCGGACGCCTGTCCCGGCAGCGGTTCGTCGAGGTGACGTCGACCAACGCGGCGAAGCTGTTCGGGATGTTCCCGCAGAAGGGCACGATCGCGGTCGGCAGCGACGCCGACCTCGCGATCTGGGACCCGCACCTGACCCGGACCGTCAACGGGGCCGAGGGCTCCAGCCGCGCCGGCCACAGCCTGCACGACGGCTGGAGCACGACCGGCTGGCCGGTCACGACGATCAGCCGGGGCGAGGTCGTCCACGACGACGGCCGGAGCGTCGGCCGGCCCGGGCACGGCCGACTCGTCCGCCGAGGCTCGACCCGTCCGCTCTGAGCGGAGCGGTCTCAGGCCGCGCTGACCGCCCGCCCGGACCGCAGGAGCGCGACCTCCGCCGGGGCCGGCAGGCTCCCCCGCGCCCCCCGCGCCCGGGTGGCGAGCGCACCGACCGCGGCGGCGGCGGTGACCGCGGACTCGACGTCGTCGCCGGCGGCGAGGGCGACCGCGAGCGCACCGCAGAAGGCGTCACCCGCGCCCGTGGTGTCGACCGCGTCGACCCGGAAGGCCGGCACGTGCACGGTCTCCCGCCCCGCCCGGTGGACGTCCGCGCCACGGGAGCCGAGGGTCACCACGACCGCGCCGACCCCGGCCGCGAGCAGGTCGTCGACCCCGGGCCGGCCGAGCTCCGCGAGCTCGTGCTCGTTCGGCACGAGGACGTCGCAGGCGCCGAGGAACCGGCGGTTGAGACGCTGGGCGGGAGCCGGGTTGAGGATGACGGTGAGCCCCGCGGAGGCGGCCGCGACGGCGGCCGCCTCGGCCGTCTCGATCGCGATCTCCAGTGACAGCAGGACGATCCCGCCGGGAACGCCGTCGAAGAGCCCCGCGACGTCCTCGGGGGTGAGCAGGCGGTTGGCGCCCGGGCTGACCACGATGGCGTTCTCGCCGAAGGGGTCGACCAGCACGATCGCGGCCCCGGTCCGCGGGCCCCGCCGATGCACCCCGCGCACGTCGACCCCGCCCGCCTGCAGTCCGGCGAGAGCGTGGCGGCCGGCCTCGTCGTCGCCGACGCACCCGATGAGCCGGGTGTCGGCCCCGAGCCGTGCGGCCGCCGCGGCCTGGTTCGCGCCCTTGCCCCCGCCGAGGGACTGCGGGACGGTCGCGAGGACCGTCTCCCCCGCGAGCGGGAGGGCGTCGACGCGGTAGACGACGTCGACGTTCACCGACCCGACCACGAACACCGGCCGTCGGGCGCCCGCCGGCGAACCCGCGGGATCACGTGTGCCGGCTGACGGCACCCGTTCCCCCTCGGCCGCGCGTGCGGGCCCGCCGGCCCCGTCCACCGGCGTCACCCGTGCCCGGGCCTGACCGTGACGGTCTCGCAGCCGACCCGGCCGTCGGCGACGACCAGCGCGACGGCGCCGGACGTCAGCGGGCTGCCGGGGTCGTCGACGTCGAACAGCGGGACGCCGTCGACCACGGCGCGCAGGCGCGTGCCGGACGCCTCGAGCGACACCTGGTAGGTCCGGCCCAGCTCCCAGTCGTGCGGGGCGCTCGCCAGCTCCTGTTCGCCGTCGAGGCAGCGGACGAGGCGGGCGACCCCGTCGGCGCCCAGCAGCAGAGCGTCGTAGCGGCGCAGGCCCTGCACCCGCACGGCGACCCCGACCGCTGACGCCAGGTGCGGGGTGAGGTCGGCGCTGACGGTCAGGTCGCCCCACTCGCGGGCGCCGTGGACGACCAGTCCGCGACCCTCGTTCTGCACGGGACGGAAGGGCTCGGGCCAGCGGTCGTTGAAGTCGTCGACCGCGTCCACCCAGGCACGGTGCCACATGGTGCCGCCGTCCGCCGGGCGACCCAGGGTGAGCTCGGGCGTCCCGTCCCAGTGCAGGCGGTGCAGGTCGACCGCCGGCCCGGCCGGCGACCCGACGCCCGCCGGAGCAGCACCGCCCGTGGCGCCGTCCCCGTCGACGGCGATCCCCACCGAAGCGACCGGCTGGCCCCCCGTGCCCGGCAGCGTCCACTCGAGCTCGGCCGTCTCCCCGGGGGCGAGCACCACCCGCGGACCGGGGACCGGCACGACCAGGTCCTCGGCCCCGTAGCGGGTCACCACGAGGCGTGCCCCGACCGGACCGGCGGTGCCCGGCGCGGCGCCGACCGTGGCCCGGATCCGCTGGCCCGGGTACAGCGTGGGCGAGGCGACGAGCTCGTAGCCGGGCATGTCGCGCGCGGCGGGCGGGGTGAACGTCGGCGTGGTCGCGACGACACCCGCCGGCCCGGCCGCGGTCACCCGCAGGACGCGCGAGCCCGGCCGCAGCGGGTCCTCGACGTTCACCGCGGACCCCGCACCGGCCGGGACCGTGAACCCCTGCACGGATCCCGGGAGCTGGAAGTGGAACCGGGCCCCGCCGGCGAGCTCCAGCGGCGGTTCGCCGTGCCAGGCGCGGGCGACGTCGGCGAGGCGCACCGCCTCGGTGGCGACGTCGCTGACCGCCCGGCCGCCGTCCGCGGTCGGCAGGTAGATGCGGTCGGCCACCGGTCCCCGCCAGTCCTGCGCGGCGAACGTGTCGAGGCCGTTGCGGATCCCCAGCAGGCAGCCCAGGTTGCCGGAGTTGCAGTCGGTGTCCCAGCCGCAGGTGTTGACGATCATCATCGACCGGTCCCAGTCCCCGCCGCCCCACAGCAGCGCCAGCACGATGACCCCGAAGTTGGGCACGGTGTGGCAGTTCCCGCCCCAGATCTGGTAGCCGTACGCCTGCTCGAGCCGCTCCCGCGCCACCTCCCAGTCGGGCTCCTCGGTGTGCCAGCGGCGCAGGTCGGCCGCCACCCGGGCGACGGCGGAGTCCGCGGGTACGAAGGAGAGCCCGGTGTCGAGCAGGGTGTCGATGTCGGACTCGACGAAGGCCTGGGCCTCCATCGCGGCGAGCACCTGCGCGCTGAGCAGTGCTTCGCCGTCGTGGCTCACACTCCCCGCGCGCCGGGCCAGGCTCGCGGCCTGAGCCGGGTCCCCGGGCGACACCATCGCCCAGCCGTCGATGAAGATCTGCGCGCCGATCTGCTCGGCGACGACCCTCCCGTTCAGCTCGGCCGACCCGGACCGCGGCGCCGGGACGCCGTTGCGCAGCCGGACGAACGCGGTGTGCTCGGTCGAGTTCCCGACCCCGCCCCACCACAGGATCGTCCGCCGCTCGATGATGTAGTTCAGCCAGGTCTGGCCGATCTGCTCGGGGGTGACGTCCGTTCCCGAGGCGTAGTCGGTCAGCGCGCGGATGAACGTGAAGGTCCCCGAGATGTCGTCGTCGGTCACGATCAGGGGCACGTCGAGCCGGTCGGCCACGTAGTACCGGATCGGCCCGAGCTCGGCGACGATCCGGTCGTGGGTCCAGTTCTCGAACGGCCGGCCGAGGTAGACGCCGATGACCTTCCCCAGGCAGCCGGCGTAGACCCGCTCGAGGTGGTCCGCCGGCAGCGGGGGGCGCACGGCCGGTGTCGCCGCGGGGACCGCGGATCGGCCGGTGGTCGGGCCGGGGGTCTCCGCCGGCGCGAGCACGACGGGCGTGAGGACAGTCAAGGGGGGCTCCTTCGCCGCGGGACCGGTGCCACCGGCCACCGGGCCGACGACGTCTACACGTGTAGCGTGCGACGCTAGCCCGTCCGCTCCGGGTCCACAAGCGATGTCCCACGAGCGGCTTTCGACCGGGAGGGACCGCCGTGATCACCAGGAACGACGTCGCCCGCCGGGCCGGGGTGTCGACCGCCGTCGTCAGCTACGTGGTCAACGACGGACCCCGCCCGGTGGCCGCCGAGACCCGGCTGCGGGTGCAGGCGGCGATGGCCGAGCTCCACTACCGGCCGAACGCGGTCGCCCGGTCGCTGAAGACGCGCCGCACCGGGGTGATCGGCCTGATCCTCCCCGACACCGCCAACTCCTACTTCGCCCAGCTGCTGCGCGAGGTCGAGCTCGCCGCGGCGGAGCTCGGCTTCGCCCTCCTGGTCGCGAACTCGATGAGCGACCCCGCGCGCGAGCAGTCCTACGCCCACGCCTTCCTCGACCGCCGTGTCGACGGGGTCGTGCTGGTCTGCGCCGACCCCGACACGCCGGTGGTCGACGTGGTCGCCGGCGCCGGGGTCCCCCTGGTGACGGTGGACCGCGGGACCACCGCCGCGGCGTCGACCGTCCGGGTGGACAACGTGGGCGGCGGGGAGCTGGCCACCCGCCACCTCGTCGAGCACGGGCACCGCCGGATCGCGGTGGTGCAGGGGCCGTCGACCCTGCCGAACGCGGTGGATCGCCGTACGGGCTGGGCGAAGGCGATGACGGCGGCCGGCCTGCCGGTCCCGCGCGACCTCGTCGGCGCGACCGACGGCTTCTCCCGCCGGGCCGCCTACGACGCCGCCGTCCGCCTGCTGTCGGGCCGCCGACCCCCCACCGCGGTGTTCGCGACCGCCGACGAGCACGCCCTCGGGGTCTACCGCGCCGCCCGCGCGACCGGGCGCCGGGTCCCCGACGACCTGGCGGTCGTGTCCTTCGACAGCGCCGAGACCGCGCCGTACCTCGTGCCCGGGCTGACCGCGGTGCGCCAGCCGGTCGCGGCCATGGCCGCGCTGGCCGTCCGGCGGCTGGTCGAGCAGCTGGCCGAGCAGCTGGCCGAGCCGCCGGCCGACGGCCCCGCCGCCCCCACCGAGGACGTCTTCGACGTCGACCTCGTCCTGCGGGGATCGTGTGGGTGCCCGGACCCGGAGCCGACGAGCCGCGACGACTGGTGACGGGCGGGTGGTTGCACCCGCTGCGCACGACGCCTACCCTTCCCCCACATCTACTCGGGTAGATCCCCGCCCGGACAGACCCGCACGCCCCATCTCTGCGACGCAGGAGAGACCCGGAGGACCGTCATGTCCCAGTCCGTTTCACGCCGACAGTTCCTCGCCGCCTCGGGCGGGGCCGCCGCGGTCGGCGGGCTGCTCGCCGCCTGCGGGAGCTCCTCGGGCGGGAGCGGCAGCCCGATCACCATCTGGGCGGCCTTCCCCGACAAGAAGACCCAGACGTACTACCAGACCAAGACGATCGACGCCTTCAGCACGACCACCAAGCCGGGGATCACCCTCGCGGTCAAGCAGACCTCGACGATCGACCAGCTCATGGCGACCTCGCTGGCGTCCGGTCGCGGCCCCGACATCATCGGCTCCGACGGCCCCACGATCGTCGTCCAGTACGCCGACGCCGGCAACGTCCTCGACCTGACCGCGTACGCGAAGAAGTACCAGTGGTCGACCAAGATCCAGAAGTGGGCCCTCGAGACGGGCATGGTGGACGGGAAGCTGTACGGCCTGCCGACCTCGTCGGAGTCGATGGTCATGCTGTACAACCCGGGCACGTTCGCCAAGTACGGCTGGAAGGTGCCGACCGACCGCGCGGGGTTCGAGACGGTCTGCGCCGACGCGAAGGCCAAGGGACTTCTGCCGGTCGCGGCCGGGAACGCCGACTTCCGCCAGGCGACCGAGTGGCACGTCACCGCGTTCCTCAACCAGTCCGCCGGCAACACCGCCGTCCACTCGGCTCTCACCGGGGCCACGAAGTGGACCGACCCGGCGTTCGTCGACACGATCACCCTCCTGAAGTCCTACTTCGACAAGGGCTGGTACGGCGGCGGCAGCGAGAACTACTTCACGAACAAGTTCGCGGACCTGTACGCGAAGCTCGCGTCCGGCGAGGCGGCGATGATGATCACCGGATCGTGGGGGTTCACCGAGATCGGGCCGTACTTCGGCTCGGCCGCGGGTAACAAGGCCACCTGGGACTGGGCACCGCTGCCCGTCCTCTCCTCGGGTGCCAGCCCGGGCAGCTACGTGCTGGCGATCGGCGGCGACAACTCCGTCAACAGCAAGAGCAAGGACCCCGACGCCGCGGCCGCCTTCCTCGACTGGACGCTCGACCCGAAGCGCGCCACCCAGGCGGTCGCCGACGTCTCGTTCCAGCTGCCGCCCATCAACGTCGCGGCCGCGGACTTCCCGGCCAGCGTCGACCCCCGCCTCAAGCGCTTCTACCTCGACCTGAGTGCGACGAAGAGCGTCGGCTACGCGACCTGGAGCTCGTTCCCGCCGAAGACCGACACCTACATCTACACCTCGATGGACAAGGTGATCACCGGGTCCATGACCCCGGCGGCCTACTGCCAGGGCATCGAGGGAGTGTTCGGCCCCGAGCTCGCCGCCAAGAAGGTCCCGCCGCTGTCCTCGCCGCTGTCGGCCAGCTGAGTGGCCATCGCCGAGGGCGTCCCGGCGGCCCTGGACCAGAACCCGGCCGTCGCCCGCGCGCACCGGCCCGGGCGTGCGAGCTCGGCCCGGGCCCGGCGCCGCCGAGGGCTCATCGCCTGGCTGTTCATGCTGCCGCTGATCGCGGTCAACCTCCTGGTCGTCGCGGGCCCCGGGATCTTCAGCGTCCTCTTCTCCTTCACCGACTGGACCGGCATCGGGGCCGCGCACTTCACCGGGGCGGCCAACTACCGGGCGCTGCTGCACGACGGGGAGTTCGGCCGGGCGTTCCTCCACAACCTCCTGTGGACGCTGTTCTTCCTGATCGTCCCGATGTTCATGGGTCTGTTCGGGGCGTTCCTGCTGTCCCGCCTCCGCCGCTTCGTGACCCTCTTCCGGGTCGTCTACTTCATCCCCTACATCGTGGCCAGTGTCGTCAGCGCCAGCATCTGGTCGACGCTGCTGTCTCCCGAGCACGGCCTCGGCAAGCTCCTCGGGGTGAACTTCCTGGGCAACAACCACACCGCGCTGCCGTCGGTCGCCGTCGTCAACACCTGGTCGTGGTGGGGCTTCCTGGTGGTCGTGTTCCTCGCCGCGATGCAGGGCGTCAACCCCTCCCTCTACGAGGCGTCCGGGATCGACGGCGCGAACTCCTGGCAGCAGTTCCGGTACATCACCCTGCCGTCGATCCGGCCCACGCTGATGTTCCTCGGGCTGATGACGATCATCTGGTCGTTCCTCGTGTTCGACTACATCTACATCCTGACCCAGGGCGGTCCCGCGGGCGCCACCGAGGTCGTCAGCACCGTTCTCTACCGCGACGCCTTCCAGAACCAGGAGGCCGGCTACGCCGCCTCGATGGGGGTCGTGCTCGCCGTCATCTCCGGCCTCGTGGTCGGGGCCTACCAGGTGATCCGTCACCGGAAGGGCTGGGACATGTGACCGGCGCCACCATCGCCCCCACGACCGCCTCGACCCGGAGCCGCACCCGCCGCGGCGGGAGCACGTCGCGCGGCCGGGGCGGGGCGCCGCACCCCGCCTTCTACCTGGCCCTCGTCGTCCTGTTCGCGTTCGCCCTCGGCCCGATCGTCATCTTCCTGTTCGACTCCCTCAAGACCCAGTCCCAGCTCGCGACGAGTCCGCTCGGCTTCCCGACCCATCCCCAGTGGCACAACTTCCTCGACGCGTGGACCACCGCGAACATGGGCGCCGGTTTCCTCAACAGCCTGGTCATCGTGGCCGGCACCGTGGCGGGCGTCACGGTGATCGCCGGCTGCGGGGCGTACGCGATGGCGCGCCTGGACCTGCCGGGCACCGGTGGGTTCATGACCTACCTGCTCGTCAGCAGCGCGCTGCCGATCCAGCTGTTCCTGGTCCCGCTGTTCTTCCTGTGGACGCGGCTCGGCCTCTACGACACGCTGTTCGGGCTCATCGTCATCTACTGGGCGATCTTCTCCCCGTTCGCGACGCTGCTGCTGCGGTCGTTCCTCATCAACATCCCCCGGGACTACGACGCGGCGGCCCGCATCGACGGCGCCGGCGAGGTCGCGATCCTCTTCCGGATCATCCTGCCGATCGCCTGGCCGGGCTTCCTGACGATCGCCCTGGTGTCGGCGCTGTCGGCGTACAACGAGTTCCTGCTCGCGGTCACGTTCATCCAGTCCGACGACAAGCTGCCCATCTCCCTCACGTTCTTCTCGTTCCAGGAGGGGTACACGCAGAACTACTCGCTGATCAGCGCCGCCGGAGTGATCATGATGACCCCGATGATCGCGCTGTTCCTCCTGCTGCAGCGGCGCTTCGTGGACGGCATCACGGCGGCGGGCCTCGGCGCGACCTGACGCCGCGTCAGGTCGACGGCGGGCGTCCGGTGTCCGGTGTTCGCTGTCCGGTGGGCGTCACGGTGCCAGCGACGAGAACGACCGCCCCGTGAGCAGCTGCTGCAGCGCGTGGGCCAGCCAGCCCTGGATGGCGTCGCGGTCGGCGGTGGCGACCGGCCCGGCCCGCAGCACGTAGCGCTGGACGACCGTCCCCATGATGAGCGCGCTCACCGCGGCGGCCCGCTCGCGGGCGTCCGGGGTGCCGAGGTGCTCGGCCAGCGGAGTCGACGCCTGGCGCCGGTAGAACTCCGCCATCCGAGCCGCCGCCACGGGGTCGGACATGGCCGCCCGCATCATCATCAGCAGCGGGTCGTCGCCGGGGCGGCCCTCCCAGCGGCCCACGACGTGCGCGGCGATCCGGCGGCCGAGAGCCGCCCGCGGACCCGGCAGGACGTCCACGATGTGCAGCTCGGCCTCGGTGGCCGCGGTGAACAGGCCCGGCTTCCCCCCGAAGTAGCGGGTGATCAGGTTGGGCGAGACCCCCGCGTCCGCGGCGATCGCGCGGACCGTGGCGTGGTCGAACCCGCGGGCCGCGAAGTGCGTCCGCGCGGTCTGCAGGATGAGCCCGCGGGTCTGCGCGGAGTCCCGCCGTCGGGGTTCGGCCACTCCCGGACCATACGGCCGGCAACGCCGTGGGGTACCGTCGGACTGCGTTTGTGTACGCGCGTACACACCGGCGAGCCGACCGCGAGGAGTCCCCATGGCCCAGGCCGTCACCGAGCCGCCGCCGCGGCACCGTCGCGAGGTCCCCGGCGGCGCACCCGACCCCGCCGTCTCCACCGGCCCCATCGGCCCCACCGTCGACGAGCCGACGGCCGCGGTCTCACCGGTCGCAGCGACGACCGAGCCGGCACCGGCCGCGGCGACTCCGGCGGCTCCGGCGACTCCGGCGGCCGCGGGCGGGAACAGCACCGCCGCCGGCCGGGCGGGACCCGAGCCCCACAAGTGGTGGACGCTCGTCACGGTCTGCCTGGGCACGTTCATGCTCCTGCTGGACGTGACGATCGTGAACGTCGCGCTGCCGGACATCCAGACCGCGCTCAGCACGAGCTTCTCCGGCCTGCAGTGGGTCGTCGACGCCTACGCCCTCACCCTGGCCGCCCTCCTGCTGACCGCGGGCAGCCTGGCCGACCAGTTCGGCCGCCGGAAGCTCTACATCGTCGGCCTGATCGTCTTCACGCTGTCCTCCGTGCTCTGCGGGGCGGCGCAGGACACCCTCGTCCTCCAGCTCTCCCGCGGCCTGCAGGGGGTCGGCGGCGCCATCATGTTCGCGGTCTCCCTCGCGCTGCTCGCCGACGCGTTCCGCGGCAAGGACCGCGGGGTCGCGTTCGGCGTCTGGGGCGGGGTCACCGGGATCGCGGTGGCGGTCGGGCCGCTGCTCGGCGGGGTCCTCACCACCGAGCTGTCCTGGCGCTGGATCTTCCTCGTCAACGTGCCGATCGGGGTCGTCGCGGTCGTCCTCGCGGTGACCCGGGTCGCGGAGTCCCGGTCGCCCAGGGCCCGCCACCCCGACTGGGCCGGGTTCGCCCTGTTCACCGTCGGCCTGTCCGCGCTGGTGTACGGGCTGATCGAGTCCAACCAGCGCTCGTTCCGCAGCGGGGTCGTCATCGCGTGCCTCGTCGGCGCGGTGGTCCTGCTCGCGGTGTTCGTCGCGGTGGAGCTCCGGGGCCGCGAGCCGATGTTCGACCTCAGCCTCTTCCGGCTGCCCACGTTCACGGCCGGCTCGATCGCCGCGTTCGGCATCAGTGCCTCGATCTTCTCGCTCCTGCTGTACCTCGTCCTCTACTTCCAGGACATCCTCCGCTTCGACGCGCTCGGGACCGGCCTGCGGCTGCTGCTGATCTCGGCCGGCATCGTGGCGACCTCCGCCGTGTCCGGCCGGCTCTCCTCCCGCGTCCCGGTGCGGCTGCTCATCGGGCCCGGCCTGCTGATCGTGGGCGTCGGGCTGCTGCTCATGCGCGGCCTCGACGTCCACAGCACGTGGACGCACCTGATCCCCGGCATGCTCGTCGCCGGCGTCGGCGTGGGGCTCGTCAACCCGCCGCTCGCCTCGACCGCCGTCGGGGTCGTCGCCCCGCAGCGGGCCGGCATGGCGTCCGGCATCTCCTCGACGTTCCGCCAGGTGGGGATCGCGACCGGGATAGCCCTGCTGGGCAGCCTGTTCTCGAACAAGGTCAGCAGCGAGGTCCTCGCCCGGGTGGCCGCCGTGCCGAGCCTGTCCGGGCAGGGGCCGCGGATCGCCACCGCGGTCCAGTCCGGCGGGATCGGGGACCTGCTGGCCGGGCTCCCCGCCTCCAGCCGCCGGACGGTGAGCACGCTCACCGTCGAGGCCTTCACCAGCGGGCTCAACCGGATCCTCCTCGTGGGCGCCGTCGTCGCGCTCGTCTCCGGGGTCATCGCGCTGGTCTTCATCCGGACCCGGGACTTCGTCGTCCACACCCCGGCCGGCGGTGCGGGCGGGCCGGGCGGAGCGGGCGGCGGGGGCGGGTCCCCCACCACCGCGGGAACGACGGGCACGCCCGTGTCCGGACGGCACGTCGGCAGCCTCGAGGGTGCGGGCGCGGGCTGACCGGCCGGTCCCGACCGGCCTAGCGTGGCGCGCGTGCATGGTGAGTACAAGGTCCCGGGCGGCAAGCTGGTCGTCGCCGACGTCGACGTGGCCGACGGGCACCTGCGGCGGGTGAGCATCTCCGGGGACTTCTTCCTGGAACCGGACGAGGCCCTCGGCGCGATCGACGCGGCGCTGGCGGGGCTGCCCGACACCGCCACCGCGGCCACCCTCACCCTGGCCGTCGCGGAGGCCCTCGGGCCGGACGTCACGATGATCGGGTTCAGCCCGGAGTCGGTGGCCGTCGCGGTGCGGCGGGCCCTCGGGCGGGCCACCGGCTGGGGCGACCACCGCTTCGAGAACATCCGCACCGGGCCGCAGCACCCGGCCGTGCAGATGGCGCTGGACGAGGTGATCGCCCGCCAGGTCGGTGACGGGGAACGTGCGCCCTCGCTGCGCATCTGGGAGTGGGCGTCCAACGCGGTGGTCATCGGCTCGTTCCAGTCGCTGTCCAACGAGGTCGACCTCGACGCCGCCCGCCGCCACGACGTGACCGTGGTCCGTCGGGTATCCGGGGGCGGGGCGATGTTCGTCGAGCCCGGCAACACGATCACCTACTCCCTCTACGTCCCCGGGAGCCTGGTCGAGGGTCTCTCGTTCCCCGCCTCGTACGCGTTCCTCGACGACTGGGTCCTCGGCGCCCTGGCCGGGCTGGGGATCGACGCCCGCTACGTCCCGCTCAACGACATCACCAGCCCCGGCGGCAAGATCGCGGGCGCCGCGCAGAAGCGCCTCGCCAACGGGGCCGTCCTGCACCACGTCACGATGGCCTACGACATCGACGCCACCACGATGCTCGAGGTCCTGCGCATCGGGCGCGAGAAGATGTCGGACAAGGGCACGAAGAGCGCCCAGAAGCGGGTGGATCCGCTGCGGTCGCAGACGGGGCTGTCCCGCCAGGCGATCGTCGACGCGTTCATCGCCCACTTCCGCGGCCGGTACGGCCTGGTCGACGTCGACGTCGACGCGGCCACGCTCGCGCAGGCGACGGACCTCGCCGCGAGCAAGTTCGCCACCGCGGAGTGGACCGCGCGGGTGCCCTGACCGCGGGCGTCCGCGGCTCGGCCGGGCGTCAGCGGCCGGTGCGCAGCCAGCCCCGCCGCACCGCCAGGACCGCGACGACGGCCACCGCGGCCGCCACGACCGCGGCGGCCAGCGGGGCGACGACGATCCCGGGCCACCACGGGTCGAGACCGAACAGCGGCATCCGCGGGGTGGAGAGCGGGGAGTAGGCGTACCAGCCGAACTCCCGCGGGCGGGTGGCGACGCGGTAGACGAGCACCGCGACGAGGCCGGCGAGCGCTCCCACGAGCGCGGCGGCGGTGACCAGGCGCTTCACGCTCCGAGCGTAGGGGAACGGTCCGGCGCGACCGGCCCGCGCTCGTGCCCGCGCACCCCCCGACGCCGGTGGGGCCGGTGGGACCGGGGAGGTCCCCAGGCGCCCACCCGCACCAGCGCCGTCGGAGGTGCGCGGTCGAGCCGGCCCCCGAGGTCGGCCTCCGCAGCGGCGGCGGACCGGGCGGCGATGGCCCATCATCGACGGCGTGCCGGACGCCCCGCCCCCCCTCACCACGTTCCCGATCGCCCGCCCGACCGGTGCTCCCACGCCGACCGCTGTGGTGCCGGGCGCCCGGGTCAGCGTCGTAGTGGCCACCCGGGACCGGCGCGCCACCCTCGAGCACACCCTGCGCCGGCTGACCGGTCTGCCCGACCGGCCGACGGTGATCGTCGTCGACAACGCCTCGTCCGACGGGACCCCGGCGATGGTCCGCGCGCTGTTCCCGCAGGTGGAGCTGGTGGTGCTCCCCACCAACCGTGGCGCGCCGGCCCGCGACGTGGGAGTCGAGCTCGCGACCACCGAGGTGATCGCGTTCGCCGACGACGACTCCTGGTGGGAGAGCGGTGCTCTCGACCTGGCCGCGGACCTGTTCGACCGCCACCCGCGCCTGGCCGTCGCGGTCGGGCGGACGATGCTGACCGGCGGCGAGCACGCCGGGATCGACGCGGTCTCGCGCAAGATGCGCCTCGCGCTGATCGGTACCGAGCCCGACCTCCCGGGACCGTCGGTGCTCGGCTTCCCTGCGTGCGCGGCGATGTGCCGCCGGAGCGCGTTCCTCGCGGTCGGCGGCTTCTCCGAGCTGCTGTTCTTCGGCGGCGAGGAGACCCTGCTGGCCCTCGACCTCGGCGCCGCCGGCTGGGGACTGGCCTACGTCGACGACCTCGTCGCCTGGCACGCGCCCGCCCCCGCCGCCCACCGCGACCCGTCGCCGCGGCGGTGGGCACGCCAGGAGCGCAACGACGTCCTCGTCGAGTGGCTGCGCCGCCCGCTCGGCGTCGCCGCATCGAGCACCGCGCGGCTCGGGATCCGGGGGGTCCGCGACCCGGCGGCCCGCTCGGCGTTCACCGGCGTCGTGCGGCGGCTCCCGGCCGCGCTGGCCGGCCGGCGCCCGGTCTCCGCCGACCTCGAGGCGCGGTTCGTCCGCGCCCATGCCCCCGCTGCCGACGCGGAGCGACGCCGCCGCCGCCAAGTGGCGTGAATCTCCCGCTCAGCGGGTGTTTCACGCCACTTGTCGGGAGCCGACCAGGTACCGCGGTCGATCGGTCAGCCGTGCCGGCCCGCCGCGGCTCGGAGCAGGTCGTCGAGGTGGTGGATGGTGGCCCGGGAGCGGCCCTGGGTCAGGCCGAGCGCGATCTCGGCGCGCTCGATCGACTCCCAGTCCTGCCAGGTGATCACGGTGACGCCGCGCTCGGCCAGCAGGGCCCGCACGGCGTCCGGGTCGGGCTCCGGGGCACGCGACAGGGTGGGCAGGTCCTCGATCAGCGAGGCCACCGTCTCGTGGGCGTCGGACTTGTTGGTCCCGATGATCCCGGTGGGGCCGCGCTTGATCCAGCCGGTGACGTACTGGCCGGCCACCGGCACCCCGTCGCGCAGAACCCGCCCGGCCGCGTTCGGCACCACCCCGGCGCGGTCGTCGAACGGCAGCCCGGCCAGGGCGACGCCCCGGTACCCGATCGAGCGCAGGACCAGCTGCACGGGCAGCACGCTCGTCTCGCCGGTCCCCTCGACGGCGCCGCCGGGGAGCGGCCGGTTGCGCTCGAGGACCAGCTGCTCGACCCGGCCGTCGCCGAGGATCTCGACCGGGCGCTCGAGGAACCGGACGTGCACCCGGCGCGAGGCCCCCGTCGGACCGCGGGACGCCCACTCCTGCAGGATCTTCCACGTCCGGCGGAGCACCGGGTCCGTCTCGAGCTGCGCCTCGGTCTCGGCGTCGAGGACGAGGTCGGCGGGGTCGAGGACCACGTCGACGTCGTCGAGAGCACCGATCTCGCGCAGCTCACGGATGGTGATCTTGGTCTGGAGGGCGCCGCGGCGGCCGATGAGGTGGATGTCGCGGACCGCGCTCTTCTCGAGGGCGAGCAGGACGTGGTGGGGCATGTCGGTCGGGTGCAGGTCGGTGACGGGGCGGGCGAGGATGCGGGTGACGTCCGCGGCGACGTTGCCGACCCCGATCACCGCGACCGACGTCGCGTCCAGGGCGTACCGGTCGTGCTCGACGTCGGGGTGCCCGCAGTACCAGGCCACGAAGTCCGTCGCCGAGGTCGAGCCGGGCAGGTCCTCGCCGGGGATGCCGAGGCGGCGGTCGACGGCGGCGCCGTGGGCGAAGACGATCGCGTCGTAGTGGCGCTGGAGGTCGCCGACGCTGAGGTGGTGGCCGATCTCGACGTTGCCGAGGAACCGGACGGCCGGGTGCTGGAGGATCTCACCGAGGGTCCGGCTCACCGAGCGGATCTTCGGGTGGTCCGGCGCGACCCCGTAGCGGACCAGCCCGAACGGCGCCGGCAGCCGGTCCAGGACGTCCACGCTGATGCCGCCGTGCTCGGCGAGCGCCCCGGCGGCGTAGATCCCGGCGGGTCCCGACCCGATGACAGCGACGCGCAACACCCCTCGATCCTCCCATCGCCCCCGCGGACCTGACCGGGACGGGGTGCCGGTGGTCAGTGGCCGACGAGGACGGGTCGGTTCTCCCGGACGATGAGCTGGGCGGCGCGGGTGGTGACGAGGGGGTCCAGGGCGACCGGTCCGACCCCGTCGACGGTCACGGTGCCGGTCCAGGTCTCCGCCACCGCCACGGTGCCGGTGCCGGCGGTGGTGAAGGCGTGGGTCAGGTAGTAGCCCGGGGTGGACGGGGCGGTCCCGTCGAACGCGGTCCCCGCGCCTGTGCCGGGGGTGGTGGTGCCGTCGGGGTCGGTGAAGGTCCACCCGAACGTGGGGGTGACCGCCACCAGCCCGGGCAGCGGCAGGGTGATCCCGAACCCCGTCGGACCCGGGTCCGGGGTGGACACGATCGTCGGGAACGCGACCAGGGTGAGCGCGCCCGGCTGGATGACCGGGACCGCGGCGGGGACGGTCCGGGCGAGGTGCTCCGCGGCCGCGGCCTCCACCGCCGCCAACGGGATCGGCGCGGTCACCACCGCACACCGACGGGCGCCCCGGGTCCACGCCAGGACCGCGTCCGGTGCGGTCTCCCGGCTGAAGAGGATGACCCACCGCCCGACCGCCGCCCCCACCTGGCACACCGCCCGCGGACAGTCCGTCGGCGCCAGCTCACCCGCTCCCGGCGGGGTGACCCGCAACCCACAGTCGATCACCGGCACGACGTCGTAGGACGCCGCGGTCGCACCACCAGCGGTGCCGAACCGGGCCGTCCCGAGGAAGTACCGCCCCGCCCGGTCGTACGAGTAGGCGTACCCGTCGCTCACCACCTTGACCGGTGGTTCGCAGAGCAATGCGTGACAGGGGGTGTCGGCCGCCGAGGTGTCTGGTGAGAACGACGCGCTCACCGCGACCACGAGCACCGCAGCCAGCGCGGCTCCGACCGACCTCTTCATCAGCTGGTCGGGCTGATGGCGAAGATGACTGTCTTCTTCCCCACTCGCTCAGTCGAGTACAACAGGTTGACGACCAGCGCCGGGCTGCGGTCGATGGTTCGGCCGTGAACCAGGAACTTCGACGGGAGTTCGTAGGTGTTCACCTCGACAGTCGCCTTGCTCGGCTCGTAGACCTCCATGAGGTCCACTGCTGCCGACGCGAACCCTGTCGATCCGTCGGAGTTGACGATGGTGTTGCCGTCCTTGATGAACTGATCGATTCGATCGATGTCCGCCTGACATTGGGTACAGGATGAATCCGACAGTTTCCGCAGTCCGCTTGTCGATCGACTGACGAGACTGGTGGCGAGAGCTGAGTTGTAGGCAGCCACCGCATTGACTGCGGCACTTCCGGTCTCTGTCCTGTTCAAGGTCGAGTGGACGATGACCAGCTTCTTGATGCCCGGGTAGGTCCGCCGGAGGACCGGGCCGGTGGACCTGGTCGGCTTCCCGAGCGGGGACACGACGACGGTCGAGGTGGTCGTCGGCGACGGCGCGCCCGGCGCTGCCGGCGAACTGGTCGCGGCGGGGGTCCGCGACGGCGCGGCGACGGTCGGGGTCACGGTGTCGATCGCCGGCGTCGACGCAGCCGGGGACACCGCCAACGGCGACGGCTGCGGGGTCGAGCTGCACGCGCCGAGCATCGTGACCGAGGCGAGCCCCACCAGGGCGAGACGGACGGCCCGCGGCCACCGGCCTCCCCGAGCACCGTGCTGCTGCGCCGCCACCGCACCCTCTCGTCACGGACGGTGAGTGCAGCCGTCGGGTCGCCAGGGGCACAGAGTGCCGGAGGAACCGCCCGCCGCCTACCCACCTGCGCGGATCCGTGGACAGCCGTGCCGAGTGGTGACGCCAGGTGACCGCCGGCTCGCTGACGGGTACGCGGGCACGTCCGAACGGCGGGCCGGACGGCTCAGCGCGATCGGGTCCGGCTCGAGCGGGGTCGTGCGAGGGGGGTCGGTGCGGGTCGGACCGGGCGGCGGCGAGCCTCCCGGCCACGGTCACCAGCTGCTCGAGCCGCCCCCGCCGCCGCCTCCCCCGCCGCCGTCCCCACCGACGGAGCCGCCGCCCCCGGTGAAGCCGCCGCCAGAGCCCGGACCGGGTCCATGGCCCGAGAACGGGCCGTGGTGGTGGAGCGGGTCGGTGGTCGCCGCGAGCGAGGCGGCACTGGCGGCGTTGGCGTGGCCGAATACGGTCCGGGTCGACGACCCCGGACCGCCCCGGCCCGTCACCCGCCGGACGATGCCCGTCACGAGCGCGCCGGCCACCGCGAGACCGAAGAGGCCGAACACGATTCCCGCCCCCGAGCCGCCGGGGAAGCCGGGCCCATCGGCCGAGCCCGGGACCATGCCGCCCGGGACCATGCCGCCCGGGAAACCGTCGCCGTCGGGGACCACGCCGTCCGGCAAGCCGTCGCTGCCGGGCATCGGGTCAGCCCCCGTGTCGCCGGACCCGTCATGGGACCCGGCCGCATCGGCCGGATCGGCGGGAGCCGCGGTGTCGCCGTCGGGGGCGGCCAGGTCGTCGGCCACCGCCCGGAGCCCGGCCGCCACCCCGCCGTCGAAGCGGGCCGCCCGGAAGAGCGGGTTCATGGAGTCGGTCTCGACGGACTCGTACGACGGGTCGAGGCGGTCGCTCCACGCCGAGCCGTAGTACAGGCCCGTCTTCCGGTCCCCGCGGTCCACGATCACCGACACCAGTCCGGCCGCCCGCACCCCACCCGCCCCGCGCCACGCGGTGCAGCTCTGCTCGAGGCGCTCCTCCTGCGCGTCGGCGCTCCCGCCGGGCAGCGTCCGGTACGCCCGGACACGGACGATCGCGCCCGGGCGGGCCCTCTGCAGAGCCGTGATCGCCGCCCGGGTGGCCGTGGCGGCCCCGAGGACGTGTGCCGGGTCCAGGACTGCCGCGGAGCAGCCCGCCGCGGCCGCCGACGACGCGGGAGCTGACGCGGAGGGTGACGACGTAGCGGTCGGCGAGGTGGCCGCGGACGAGGTGGGCGCGGATGAGGTGGGCGGGGAGGCCGCCGCGGTCGCCGCCGGGAGACCGAGGACCAGCGGGGCCGCGGCGAGCGCCCCGGCCAGGGCGAGCCGTCCCCTCAGCCGTCCCGGCTCACGTCCCGCCAGACGTCCCGCCAGGGCCTCGCTGAAGCCGGGCACCGATCCTCCTCCGCCACGTCGGGAGCAGAACTCTGACGCGAGCGGAGACCGCGGTCAAGCCCGGCGCGCGCGCAGCGAGAAGGTCACCGGGAACCGCGGCCATTCCTCGGCGAACCGGTACAGCCGGTCCGGCCCACGCTCCATCCAGGGCAGCGGGTTGTCGGTGACGTCCTGGTCGGCCAGGAGCTCCAGGCGCAGCCCGGCGCCGAGGACCGCGGTCACCACCTCGGCCACCGTCCAGTTCCGGGCGAAGGTCACCGTCCCCGCCGCCGACACGGTCGCGCCCGCGTAGCTCGGCCCGGCGTACTCGTCGCGGTCGAACGTCGAGTGCAGGATGTCCCCGGTCAGCGTGCGCCCGTCGTCGTAGACCGCGTTGACGAGCGGGTGGATCTCGACCAGGTAGAGGACGCCGCCGGGTCGCAGCAGGGCGGCCACCACGGCGGCCCAGCGGTCGAGATCAGGCAGCCAGCACAGGGCTCCGACGCCGGTGTAGACGACGTCGAAGGTCCGACCTCCGAGCGCGGCCACCGCGTCGTACACGTCGGCGCGCACGAAGTCCGCGGCCAGTCCGATCGACCCGGCGAGATCCCGGGCGGCGGCGATCGAGGCGGCGGAGAGGTCGAGCCCGACGACCCGGGCCCCGCGGCGGGCGAGGGACAGCGTGTCGGTGCCCAGGTGGCACTGGAGGTGGACGAGGTCGAGGCCGGCCACGGGGCCGAGCTCGGCGTCCTCGAACGGGCGCAGGTCGTCCCGGCCGGCGCGGAACGACGCCAGGTCGTAGAAGCCCCCGGCCGCGTGCTGGGCGGAGATGTCGTCCCAGTGGCGGCGGTTGGCGGCCAGCCAGTCCTCCGCCGGACCTTCGGCCGGCTCAAGGGGCTCCGCGGACTCGGCGGGCTCAACGGAGTCGGCTGGCTGGGCGGGCTCAGGGGCATCCGGGGCGACGGTCATGGCCGCACCCTCGCGGCCGGGGCGCCGGCCCGCAAGCAGGTTCCCAGGCAGGGTCGCCCGCCGGAGCGCGGCCGGCGACCGCGGGCGGGCGCCGGGTCAGCCTGTGGGGATCGGCTCAGCCCGCGGGGTCGGCGCGGCGGGCGAGTTCGGCGGCGACGTCGGCGGCCTCGTCCCGACGGGTCCGCGCGGTCTCGAACTCCAGGTCGGCCGCGGCGGCGGCCATCTCCGTGCCGATCGCCGCGGCGAGGACCTCCAGCTGGTGCAGGGTCAACGACGCCAGCTGGTGGCGCGAGGTCCGCGTCGTCCCGACGATCGCGCCGTCCTGCCCGTACACCGGCATCTCGGCCGGCGCGGCCCCGAGGTGGTGGCGGCGCCCGGTGTCCACGTACCGCCGGCGGGTGCTCCGCCGCCGGCTGAGATCCTGCGCGTGGCCCGGCGCACTCGGCAGGTCGGCCGCCGTGCTCACGCGCGCGGTCCCGACATCGATGGGGTCCTCGTCGGGCGAACCGGCACCGGCGGGGCTCGACGCGGTGCCGGCGGTCTCGACGACCGGGTCGGCGGGACCGGGGCCCACCACGGGCGCACCCTCCCCGTGCGGGGCGTCCCCCCCTGGTTCACCGGCACCCACGGCCGACCACGCTAGGCCGCGCGCCCTACCGGGTGACGACCACCGTGCCGGTCACCGACCCGCCGGGCGTCCCGGTCTGCGGCAGCACCGACCCGAGCGCGTTGCGCGCGACCAGCTGCCAGCCGTACCGGCCCGCGGGCGCGGCCCGGCCGCCGACGCGCGCCCGCCAGGTCGTGACCGCGGACCCCAGGGCGGCGTCGGACGCCGCGCAGCGCAGGCGGGCGACCACCGCTCCGGCCGGGGAGCGGACGACGAGCGCGCAGGCGGTCAGGGCCTGCGAGGTGGGCAGCTCGACCGCCCAGGCCGCGCCGCCGCGCACCGATCGGGCGGCCTTCGGGCCGCCGAGGGACTGCGGGCGGGCCGCCGACGCCGGGAACGGGGCCACGTCGGGCTTCTGGTCGAGCCCGACCCACGCCATGACGCCACCGTCGACCCGGGCCGCGGCCGACGGCAGCAGCCGGCTGGTGGAGCTCCCCCAGCGGCGGAAGCGGTTGCCCTCGGCGCCCGAGGTCACCAGCCCCGCCTGGGACACCGACGCCAGGGAGACCGCCGACAGCGTCGTGGTCGCGCCCATCGTGCGGGCGTCGCGGTACCGGACCGTCGGGCTCTGCGTGCCGTCGACGGTCCAGGCGACGAAGTCCCCGGCGGTGCGGACCCCGCCGATGCCCGGGTTCGCGTCGGTGGCACCGAGGCGCACCGCGCGGCCGGTCACGAGGTCCAGCCGCCAGGCCGACCCGCCCTTCGCGTACGCGACGTAGCGGCCGTAGAGGACGTCGGTGAGGCGGGGCGAGGACAGGTCCGACGGCGCGGCGAGGCGGAGCCCGTAGCGGACGGTGAGGTCCTGCGTCCCGCCGGTGGCGAGGTCGCGGACCAGCACGTGGCCCGCCGTCGTCCCCCACAGCAGCCGCGTCCCGGAGAGCGCGACACCCCCCTCGGCGCCGGTGGCGATCGCGGTCCGCCGGGTCCCGTCGGCGAGCAGGACGGTGCCCGAGACGACGTCCCGGCCGATCACCGGACGCCCGACGAACAGCGTGCGGCGCCCGGACAGCGCGAGGTCGGTCACGAGCCGCTCGCCGTCGAGGTTCGGGGCGGTGACGAGCGACCCCGGTCCGACCGTCACGGCGGCGCCGACCCGCAGCGTCGAGCCCGCGACGGTCACGGGGCGGGCGCGGACCGGGAAGGCCGTCGTGCTGTCGTCGATCCAGCCGGCGCGCCCGGGGGTGACGGCGACCGCCTGGCTCTCGAGGCGGGCCACGGGCGCACGGGCGAGCAGGACGGGCGTCGACGACGCCACGGCGATCCGGTACACCCCGCCCACGGCGGCCCCCTCGCGGGACACCACGAGGCCGTTGCCGGCCGCGACGGCGGACGTGACCGCGTAGGACGTCGAGGTCCGGTGGCCGCCCACGACCGTGGTCAGCCGGTGGCTCGCCGCCGTGGAGGTCCAGGCCGTCGTCGTCGGGGTCAGCACGACCTGTCCGACGGTCGCGGCGGCGGTCGCGACCGGGGCCGAGCCGTTCGTCGGGATCCGGTAGACGGTGCGCCCGTCGGTGCAGCCGACGGCGCCGGCGGTGACCGAGGTGCAGCGGAACCCGGCGGCCGGGATGCCGGCGGTGTCCAGGCGTCGGGTCGTGTGGTTCGCGTACGTCAGGTAGTCCAGTCTCAGTCCCTGCTGGGCGAGCACGCCGTGGGTGTCCGCGACCATCGCCGCCGCGGCGGCGTCGGTGATGTCGGGCGCGGTGCCGATGACCGTGCTGCCGGCGTCGGGGTGGGCGGTCGTGAAGAGCCGGAAGGTGACCGGGTCGGTCGTCCCGGGCGCGCCCGCGTCGAGCTCGACGGCGCCGCCCGGGTAGGCGACGACGCCCTGCCAGGTGCCGCCGTCCCCGCTCTCCCCGGTCCGGTAGTCGAGCCAGCGGAAGTCCCCGCCGGTGTCGCGGTAGACGTGGGTCGAGCCCGCGGACGAGCCGCCGGCCTGCCCGTCGTCGAGGGTCTTCAGCCGGACGTCGGTCCCGCCCGCGAGGGGGACCCGGAAGAACCCGCCCACGTAGAGGGTCGGGACGCCGCCGTCGTCGGGGCCGACCGCCTCCGGCGCCCACAGCACCCGGGTCCCGTCCGAGCCGAGGACCGCGACCCGCGGCTGAGACGCGCTCGCCCCGGACGCCAGGGCGACGGTCCCG
>CAXSIB010000004.1:0-24283 GCA_964237095.1 uncultured Actinomycetales bacterium | reverse complement strand
CCTCTGCGTGGGCGCTGGTGTGGACGGTGGGGTGGACGCTCGTACGGCGGTCGGTACCGTCGGAGGCCGGGTGGGTGCTGGTCATCCACTGCGCCGGTCATTCACTGCGCAGGGCGTCGATCGGGGCGAGGCGGGCCGCGCGCCCGGCCGGGTAGACGCCGAACACGAGTCCGATCGCGACGGCGACGACGATGGACCCGACGATCGCCCGCGGGTCGATCGACACCGGGTCGGCGATCAGATGGGGGATCACCAGAGCGCCGGCGATCCCGAGCGCGGCCCCGAGGATCCCGCCGCTCATCCCGAGGATCGACGCCTCCACGAGGAACTGGCGGCGGATCACGGCCGGGCGCGCCCCGAGGGCCTTGCGCAGGCCGATCTCCCGCGTCCGCTCGGTGACCGACACCAGCATGATGTTCATGACGCCGATCCCGCCGACGAGCAGCGACAGCGCGGCGATCCCGGCGAGCAGCACGGTCAGGGTCCTGTCCACCGACGTCGCCGTCGCCAGCAGGGACTGCTGGCTGGTCACGGTGAAGTCCGCGTCGGCGGCGGTGGTGATGCCGTGCAGGGCCAGCAGCTCCCCGTCGATCTCCTGGTCGGCCGCGGACAGCGTGTCCTGGGACCGGGCCTGGACGTAGATGTCGGACACCGACGTCCGGGTCGTGCCGCCGACGAGCTGGTTCGTCGCGGTCGCCAGCGGGACGATCGCGGTGTCGTCGAGATCGGTGCTGGAGTCGGTGCCGGCCGAGGCGAGCACGCCGATCACGGTGAACTGGCGGTCGGAGATCGTCACCGTCTGCCCCAGGAACGAGCCGGTGCCGAACAGCTCGGTCGCGGTCTCCGAGCCGAGGACGACGTCGTCGGCCTGGGCGGTGTCCTCCGCGGCCGTGATGAACACCCCCTCGGACAGCGTGCGGGCGCGGACCGCGAGCCAGTCCGGCAGCGTCCCGACGACGCTGGTCGTCCAGTTGGTGGTGCCCGCGGTCAGCTCGAGACTCGTGCTCGCCACCGGGGCGACCGCGGCGACGTCCGGGGCGACGGTCGGGGAGGCGAGGGCGTCGGCGTCGTCGATCGTCAGCGTGGACGAGGATCCGAAGCCGCCGCGGACCCCGGCCGTCGAGGTCGACGACCCGGGCGCGACGATGAGCAGGTTCGAGCCCAGGGCCGTGATCGACGAGCCGACCGAGGCCTGCGCACCCTCGCCGAGCCCGACGGTCAGTACGACGGCGGCGATGCCGATGAGGATCCCCAGCGCGGTCAGGGCGGACCGCAGCCGGTGCGAGCGGATCGCGTCCCACGCGGTGCGGATCGTGTCGAGCCAGCTCACCGCGTACCCGGGCCCGTCATCCAGTCGTTGCTGAGCACCCGGTGACCGGCGGCCCCGGCGCGGCTGATCTCCTGGTGACGGCTGCCGCCGTCGGACTGCACGAGCCCGTCGCGGACACGCACGAGCCGGCGTGCCCGCTCGGCGACCTCGTTCTCGTGGGTGATCACGACGACCGTCCGGCCCCCGCGGTGCAGCTCGTCCAGCAGGGACAGGGCGTCCTCGGTGGACCGGGAGTCCAGGTTGCCGGTCGGCTCGTCGGCCAGGATGAGCGCCGGGTCGCCGACCAGCGCCCGGGCCACCGCCACCCGCTGCTGCTGCCCGCCGGACAGCTCGCCCGGCTTGTGGTCGACCCGACTCGAGAGCCCGACCCGGTCGAGCGCCGCCAGGGCCGCGGTCCGCCGCTGGTCGCGCGGCATGCCCGCGTACACCAGTGGGAGCTCGACGTTGCGCCACGCCGAGAGCCCGGGCAGCAGGTGGAACTGCTGGAACACGAACCCCACCAGCCGGTTGCGGATCTCGGCCAGCTCGGTCTCGTCGAGCTCCCCGACGTCCTCCCCGGCCAGGCGGTAGGTGCCGGCGGTCGGCACGTCGAGGCACCCGATGATGTGCATGAGCGTGGACTTCCCCGACCCCGACGGGCCCATGATCGCCACGTACTCCCCGGTGCGGATGTCGAGGTCGATCCCGCGCAGGGCCCGGACCTCCTGCACCCCGGTCCGGTAGGTCTTCTCCACCCCGTGCAGCTCGATGACCGGCGCCACGGCCGGTGCCCGAGCCGGGCCGCCGTGTGCGGGAGCCGGGCCGTCGGCCGGTCGGGTCGGGAGGTCGGTGCCGGCGGTCATCCGACGCGCCCGGTGGTGCCGCCGTCACCGGTGCCGGCGGACCGGCGGGTGAAACCGCCGGTCGGGGTGCCGGTCACCGTGGCGAGCACGACGTCCTGGCCGGCGGTCAGCCCGGAGGTGACCACCGTCTCGATGCCGACGACCGTACCGGTGTGCACCGGGGTGACGGTCGTCACCCCGTCCAGGTCGACCTTCACCGTGTGGGTCGTCCCGGTGGTGGTGATCGCCGAGGTCGGGACCGCGAGGACCCCGGTGAGCTGCCGGTAGACGATCGCGGTCGTCGCGGTCATCCCGGCGAACAGCTTCGCGGGGCTGCCGGTGACGGTCACGACGACCGGGTAGGCGGCGACCCCGGACGTGGTCGAGGGCACGAGGCCGATCGAGGTCACGGTCCCGTAGACGGTGGTCGTGGCGGTGCTCGCGGTTCCCGTACCCCCGGCGCCGGTCGTCCCGGCCCCCCCGGCGCCGGTCCCGCCGCTCCCGCCCGCCCCGCCGCCGGCGGCGTTCCCTCCTCCGCCGAAGCCGCCGGAGCCGCCGAAGCCGCCGGTCGCCGTCGTGCCGCTCGACGAGCTGCTCGAGGCGGCCGTGCTCAGCGCGACCGTCGCCTGGTCCCCGACCGCGAGCTTGCCGATGTCGGTGTCGTCGACGGTGGTCGCGACCTGCCAGGCCGACGTCCCGACGATCTCGACGTCGGTGGACGCGGAGCTGGTGCCCGTGGTCGACGTCGTGCCGGACGAGCCGGTCGATGCCGCGGATGCCGACCCCGACGACGTGCCGCTGCGGGTCGAGCCGGTGCTCGACGACCCCGACCCGGACGTCGCCGAGGTGCTCGATCCCGTGCCGGATCCCGTCACCGTGTCGCCGACGGCGAGGTCGAGCGTCGTGACCTGGCCGGCGACCGGCGCCCGCAGCACCGCGTCCGCGACCGCGGTGACGGCGGCCGTGACGTCGGACCGCGCCGCGGTGATCGTCGCCCGGTCCGCGGTGAGCTGGACGGTGGTCGCACTCGCGGCCGTGTCGCCGGCCAGGGTCGCCTGGTCCGCGGCGAGGGTCGCCCGGGCCTGCGCGAGGGTCGCCCGCAGCGCCACCGGCGACACCGTCGCCAGGACCTGGCCCTCCCGCACCGCCTGTCCGGCCCTGACCCGGACGCCGGTCACGACGCCGGACACCGCGAACCCGAAGGTCTGGTCGACGGTCGGCGCGAGGGTCCCACCGGCCGACACCGTCTCCTTGAGCGTCGCGGTGGTCACGGCCAGGGTCCGGACACCCGCCGCGCCCGGGAAAGCCGCGGGGACGGCCGCCGCCGCGGTCGGCGACGTGCGGTGGTGCCACCAGACCAGGCCGCCGGCGTCGAGCAGGACCAGCACCAGCGCAGGGACGACCCAGCGGACCGTGCGGTCCGAGCCGGAGCGGCCGGAGCGGGCCGCCCGCGCGCCGCGGTGCAGGCGGTGGCCCGCGGCCGGCGGCCCACCGTCGCCGTCGCGGTCACGGTCGCCGTCGCCGTCGCCGTCACGGTCACGGTCGGCGTCGTCCTCGCCGTCGCCGTCGCCGTCGGGCCGCAGGTCGTCGGCCGGGCGGTCGGGCCGGTCCGGGGCGGCCGGGTCGTGGGACACCGCGGTCTCCGCGGTCACAGGTGCTCCGTCGTCACAACCGGACGGTCCCCGCCGAACCTGTCCGCGAGGTCGTGCGGACCTGTGAGCCTGCTGTCAGCTCGACCCGCCGCCGCCGCGCCTGTGGGCCGGCCGCCTGGCCCGCCGGCTCCGCTTACCGTCGGTCACAAGCGGTCACGCGACCGGGTCGGCGTCCCTGCCGGTCGGGCCGCCGGACCCGGTCCGGCAGGCCGCCGGACCACCGCTCGACCCGGCACCCACCGCCCCGACCGAGGACCTGATGCGAAGCCTCTCCCAGCGCGCCGCCGCGAGCCTGCTGGCGACCTGCGTGCTGCTGTCGCTGCTCGTGGCGCTCGTCGGGGTGCTCGGCATCCACGGGGTCACCGCGGCGACGGACACGGGGAACTCGATCGCCGGCGACGAGCTCGGCACCATGGAGGCGACCGGGCAGCTGGCCCGGCTGATCGACTCGGCGTACAGCACCGGCGAGGTCATGCTGCTGACGACCGACCCCACGGACCGCGCCCGCCTGGCCGGGGTGCTGTACGACCGCGCCATCCCGTCGGTCGAGTCCGCACTGGCCGGCCTACGGGCGAGGCACGCCGACGACGCCGTCTCCGAGCAGCACGACATCGACGCGTTCGGTCGGGAGTGGACCGCGGTCCGGGACCTGCTCAACCCCGGCCGGGCCGGGACGGCGGCCACCGGTCCGGACGTCGCGCGAGCCGCCCGGCTGACCGCGGCCTTCGCGCCGTTGAGTACCCACCTGGACCGCCTGCGCGAGCAGGAGGACCGCGACGGCACCGCCGACCAGGCCACGGCCGCGGCTGCCGGGACCCGGACGCGCCGGCTGATCGCGGCCGCCGTCATCCTGGCCGCGCTGACGGCGGTGGCGTGTGCCCGCTGGGGGACACGTCGGATCCGGCGCGCGCTGGAACCCGCCCAGGACCAGGTCGAGTTCGCCGACACCCTCCAGCTCGCCGAGGGCGAGGACGAGGCGCACCTGCTGCTGCAGCAGCACCTCCAGCGCGCGATCGCCGGGGCCGGCGTGACGGTCCTCAACCGGAACAACAGCGCCGACCGGCTGGAGGCGATGACCACGCTGCCGGCCGGGTCGCCGCTGACGGAGCCGCTCGCGCACGCCGAACCCCGGTCCTGCCTGGCCGTGCGGTCCGGGCGGGCCCACGACCAGGACCCGCGCCGCCCCCCGCTGCTCGGGTGTCCCGTCTGCACCGGGTGTCCGGGGAACTCGGCGTGCACCCCGCTCACGGTCGGCGGCGAGGTCATCGGTGCGGTGCTCGTCCAGCGGGGCACCGGCTTCGACGCGACCGAGCAGCAGCGCATCCGGGACTCGGTCGGGCAGGCCGCCCCCGTCCTCGCGAACCTCCGCAACCTCGCCATCGCCGAGCTGCGCGCGGCCACCGACTCCCTCACGGGGCTCCCGAACAAGCGCGCCGTCGCCGACACCCTGAAGCGGATGCTGGCCCAGGCGTCGCGCACGCTGACGCCGATGTCCCTGCTGCTGTTGGACCTCGACCACTTCAAGGCCGTCAACGACCGGTACGGGCACCCCGTCGGGGACCAGACCCTGGCCGGGGTCGGGGCGGCGCTGCGGGCCACGGTGCGGGCGAGTGACTTCGCCGGCCGCAACGGCGGCGAGGAGTTCGCCGTCGTACTGCCCGACACCGACATCGGCGGCGCGCTGCTGGCGGCCGAGAAGATCCGCGCGGCGATCGCCGAGATCACGCTCCCGGGGGTCACCGCCGCGATCACCGCCAGTGTCGGGGTCGCGACCTACCCGGACCACGCGACCAGCACCGATCGACTGGAACGGCTGGCGGACTCCGCGCTCTACGTCGCCAAGCGGTCCGGCCGCAACCGGGTCGAGGTCGCCACCGACCCGGGCCTGCTCCAGCTCGCCGACGTCGGCCGCAACCCGGACCCCACGGGCGGCGAGCCCGACCCGGGCGGCGGCCGGCACGAGCCGGACCGGGACGTCCCCGACCTGTCCTGAACCGACACCACCCGGGTCCCGCCCGGCCTCGACGGTCCCTGGACGCCGTGGGCGGTCGATCCGGGACTCCGTCCTGCGGGACCGGGCCGTCAGAACAGCGAGCTGTAGGCGTTCAGCGCGGGCTGGCCGCCGAGGTGGGCGTAGAGGACGTTCGAGCCCGCCGGGATGTCGCCGTCGCGGACGAGGTCGACGAGCGCCGCCATCGACTTCCCCTCGTAGACCGGGTCGATGATCACGCCCTCGAGGCTCCCGGTGAGGCGGATCGCGTCGAGGGTCGAGGCGACGGGGATCCCGTAGGCGTCCCCGGCCCAGCCCTCCAGGACGGTGATCTCGTCGTCGCGCAGGTCGCGGCCGAGGCCGATCAGCGCAGCGGTGTTCCGCGCGATCTTGGCCACCTGGGCCCGGGTCTCGTCGATCTTCGCCGACGCGTCGATGCCGAGCACCCGGCGCGGGCGCCGCTGGCCGGCGAACCCGGCGATCATCCCGGCGTGCGTGCTCCCGGTCACGCTGCAGACGACGACGGTGTCGAAGAAGACCCCGAGCGCCTGCTCCTGCGCCTCGACCTCGTACGCCCAGTTGGCGAAGCCGAGCCCGCCGAGCGGGTGGTCCGAGGCCCCGGCCGGGATCGCGTACGGGGTGCCGCCCTGGGCGCGGACGTCCTCGAGGGCGTTCTCCCAGCTCTCCTTGAACCCGATCCCGAACCCGGACTCGACGATCTCCACGTGCGCGCCCATGATCCGCGACAGGAGGATGTTGCCGACGCGGTCGTTGACGGGGTCCGGCCAGTCCACCCAGCTCTCCTGCACGAGGCGCGCCTTCAGCCCCAGGTGGGCGGCGACCGCCGCGACCTGGCGGGTGTGGTTGGACTGGATGCCGCCGATCGACACGAGGGTGTCGGCGCCGCGCGCGAGGGCGTCCGGGACGAGGTACTCCAGCTTGCGCGTCTTGTTGCCGCCGTAGGCGAGCCCGCTGTTGACGTCCTCGCGCTTGGCCCAGACGCGGGCGCCACCCAGGTGGGCCGTCAGCCGGTCGAGGGGGTGGACCGGGCTCGGCCCGAACAGCAGCGGGTGACGGGGGAAGTCCTCGAGCGGCATGCGGGGTCTCCTGGTTCGACAGGTGGTCGTCAGCGGTGCGAGCGGGCGGTTGTCGGGACGGACCGGCCGGGGCGACCATGGTGTCCCACCGCACCGCACCGAAGCGCCCGACCCGGAGGTCCACGTGAGCGACCCAGTCCCTGCCCCCGTCGTGGCCCGCGCGCGCGTCGAGGTCGTCCAGGCCCGCAAGCTCGTGACCGAGATCCCCGGGCCGCGGTCGCGGGAGCTGCAGGCCCGGCGGTCCGCCGCGGTGCCGCCCGGGATCGGGACGACGCTGCCGGTGTGGGTCGAGCGGGCGGCCGGCGGGATCGTCGTCGACGTCGACGGCAACCACCTCATCGACTTCGGCTCCGGGATCGCGGTGACCACCGTCGGCAACTCCGACGCGCGGGTCGTCGCCGCGGTGCAGGAGCAGGTGGCCGCGTTCACGCACACCTGCTTCATGGTCACCCCCTACGAGAGCTACCTGCGGGTCGCGGAGAAGCTGAACGCGCTCACCCCCGGCACGCACGAGAAGCGGACCGCCCTGTTCAACTCCGGCGCCGAGGCGGTGGAGAACGCGGTCAAGATCGCGCGGTCGTACACCGGCCGGCCCGCGGTCATCGCCTTCGACCACGCCTACCACGGCCGTACCAACCTCACGATGGCCCTGACCGCGAAGAACATGCCCTACAAGCACCGCTTCGGGCCGTTCGCCGGCGAGGTCCACCGGGTGCCGATGGCCTACCCGTACCGCTGGCCGACCGGACCGGAGAACTGTGCGCAGGAGGCGTTCGACACCTTCGTGTCCCTGGTGCACTCCCAGGTCGGCGAGACGAACACCGCTGCGGTGATCATCGAGCCGATCCAGGGCGAGGGCGGGTTCGTCGTCCCGGCACCGGGCTTCCTCGCGAAGGTCGCGGCGTGGTGCACCGAGCACGGGATCGTCCTCATCGCGGACGAGATCCAGTCCGGCTTCTGCCGCACCGGCGACTGGTTCGCCTGTGAGCACGAGGGGGTCGTGCCGGACCTGATCACGACGGCGAAGGGCATCGCCGGCGGACTGCCGCTGTCGGGCGTCACCGGTCGGGTGGAGATCATGGACTCGGTGCACGCCGGCGGCCTCGGCGGCACCTACGGCGGGAACCCGGTCGCCTGCGCCGCCGCGCTCGCCGCGATCGAGACGATGGAGACCGACGACCTCTGCGGAGCCGCCCGCCACATCGAGTCGGTCATGAGGCCGCGCCTGACCGCGCTCGCGGAGAAGTACGACGCGATCGGCGACGTCCGCGGCCGCGGCGCGATGATCGCGGTCGAGCTCGTCGCGCCGGACGGCTCGAAGACCCCGGACGCGGCGCTCACCGCCGCGGTGTCGGCGGCGTGCCACCGCAACGGGCTGATCACGCTCACCGCGGGGACGTTCGGCAACGTGCTGCGCTTCCTGCCCCCGCTGGTGATCTCCGACGACCTGCTCCACGAGGCGCTGTCGATCGTCGAGGACGCCTTCGCCGCGTCGGTCTGACCCCGGGGTCGGACCCCGCCCGACCCCGCCTCGGCGCCGGCGGCGGGCGGGCCGAGACTGGTGGGGATGGACTCCCCCGGCCGCGCCGAACGCCTGGCCCGGGCGGTCGAGCGCGACGGCGACCGGTGCGTCTGGTGCGGCCGCCCGTTCGGCCGCCTGGTGCCCGCGACGACCGACCACCTGGTGCCGCGGGTCAAGGGCGGTCCGTCGTGGCCGGAGAACGAGGTCGCGGCGTGCCGGCGCTGCAACGGCGAACGCGGGCACCTGACCCCGGCGGACTGGATCCGGGCGTGCGAGGACCGCGGCTGGGACCCGGCCGTCGACGTCGTCCGCGCCCACCTCGAGGCCCTCGCCGCCGCGATCGGCGTCCGCGGCGGCCAGCGCCGGGCGCGGGCCTACCTGGCGTCCCAGCGGCGGCGGCTGACCTGAGGGCCGGTCGAGCGCCTGCCGGCGGGTTCGGGGAGTTGGGGGGCCGGGGCACGATGGCCGCGTGGCAGCGGTGCCCGGGCCGGACGCCGGGACGACGAGGGGGGATCGACCGATGGCGGACGACGACAGGGGCCGGGCCCAGATCGGGATCACGGGGCTCGCGGTGATGGGGGCGAACCTGGCCCGCAACCTGGCCCGCCACGGCTTCGTGACCGCCGTGCACAACCGGACGGCCTCCAAGACCGACGACCTGGTCACCCACCACGGTCACGAGGGGGACTTCGTCCCGAGCCACAGCGCCGAGGACTTCGTGGCCAGCCTCGCGACCCCGCGGATCATCATCTCGATGGTCAAGGCCGGCCCGGGCACCGACGCGGTCATCGACACCCTCGCCCCGCTGCTCGAGGACGGCGACGTGCTCGTCGACGGCGGCAACGCGCTGTGGACCGACACCGAACGCCGCGAGAAGGACCTCGCCGACCGCGGCATCCACTTCGTCGGGATGGGGGTGTCCGGCGGGGAGGAAGGTGCGCTGAACGGACCGAGCATCATGCCCGGCGGTACCGACCACGCCTGGGACACCCTCAAGGACGCTCTCGAGGCGATCTCCGCCCACGTCGACGGGACCCCGTGCACGGTCCACGTCGGGCCGGGCGGCGCGGGGCACTACGTGAAGATGGTCCACAACGGCATCGAGTACGCGGACATGCAGCTGATCGCCGAGTCCTACGAGCTGCTCCGCCAGGGTCTCGGCATGTCCCCCGCGGACGTCGGGGCCGTCTTCCGGGACTGGAACGACGGGGACCTCGAGTCGTTCCTCATCGAGACCACCGCCACGGTGCTGGAGCACGTCGACGCCGAGACCGGCCGGCCGTTCGTCGACATCGTCGTGGACCAGGCGGAGCAGAAGGGCACCGGCCGGTGGAGCGTGCAGTCCGCGCTGGAGTTGGGGATCCCGACCACCGGCATCGCCGAGGCCGTCTTCGCGCGCGTCGTGTCGAGTGAGGCCGAGCTGCGCCGCACGGCATCGGAGAAGCTGACCGGACCGTCCGGCGAGCTGTCCGGCGACGCCCGCGACAGCTTCGTGGACGACGCCCGCCAGGCCCTCTACGCGAGCAAGGTCGTCGCCTACGCGCAGGGCTTCGCCCAGATCGGCGCGATGTCCGCCCAGGAGGACTGGGGCGTCGACCTCGGGGAGATGGCGACGATCTGGCGCGGCGGCTGCATCATCCGCGCCCGCTTCCTCGACCGGATCAAGGACGCCTACGACCGGTCCGGCGGCGCGGAGAAGCTGCCGTCGCTGCTGCTGGACGACTACTTCGCGGACGCGGTCGGGAACGCCCAGGACGCGTGGCGCCGGGTCGTCGCGGACGCCGCCCGGATCGGGATCCCGACGCCGGGATTCTCCAGCGCGCTCGCCTACTACGACGGGCTGCGCCGGTCGCGCGGGTCGGCCGCACTGATCCAGGGCCTGCGCGACTTCTTCGGCGCGCACACCTACGCCCGGGTCGACAAGCCCGGCACCTTCCACACCCTGTGGGGCCAGGACGGCAAGGAGATCGACAGCCGCGAGCTGTCCACCTGAGCGCACGACCAGCGGGACCGGGGCACGACCCGGGACCGGTGAGACCACCACGACAGGGAGGGGTCCGGCGGTGTCCGTCGCCGACGAGCTGATCGAGAACAACGCCGCCTACGCGGCCGGCTTCACCGCCGCGCTGCCGCTGCGCCCCACCCGCCACCTCGCCGTGGTGGCCTGCATGGACGCGCGGCTGCAGATCTTCCCGATCCTGGGGCTGCGCCCCGGTGACGCCCACATCATCCGCAACGCCGGCGGCATCGTGCGGGACGAGGAGATCCGGTCGCTGACGATCAGCCAGCGCCTGCTGGGGACCCGGGAGATCGTCCTCGTCCACCACACCGACTGCGGGATGCTCACCACGACGGACGAGCAGTTCCGGGCCGGGATCCGCGCCGACGTCGGGGACACCCCCGACTGGTCCGGTGGCTTCTTCACCGACCTCGAGACCAACGTGCGCCAGTCCCTCGCCCGGATCCGGGCCACGCCGTTCCTGCCCCACCGCGACGCCGTCCGCGGCTTCGTCTACGACGTCACCACCGGCCGCCTGGCCGAGGTCGTCTGACCGCGACAGGAGCGTCAGCGGGAGCGGGCCGGTCAGCCTGCGGCGAGCAGGCCGAGGTGGTCCAGCGCGCGGTAGGCGCGCGCGGCGTCGGTGAGTGCACCGGAGCGGACCCGCTCCACGAAGTCGGCCACGGGGACCACGAGGACCTCGATGTCCTCGGCCGGGCCCGGCGCCGGCTCGGCGACCACGACGCACCCGGTCGCGACGGCCGTCCACATGCGCCGGGTGGACCGGCCGTCCTGCCAGGCCCAGCCGACGACCTCGACCTGCCCGGCGTAGCCGGTCTCCTCGAGCAGCTCCCGCCCGGCGGCGGCGGCCGCGGACTCGCCGAGGTCGAGCAGGCCGCCCGGCATCTCGTCCAGCACCGCCCCCGGGCCGGGCCGGTACTGCCGGGCCAGCACGACCTGCCCGTCCGGGGTGAGCGCGAGCACGGCGACGGCGTCGGCCTCGTGCACGACGTCCCACTCGACCAGCTCCCCGCGCGGCAGCCGGTAGGTCGCGGTGGTCACCCGGAACCAGCGCCCCGACAGCCCGGGCCGGTCGGCGAGCAGCGTCCACGGCTCGACGGGCCGGCGCTCCGGCGGGGGCTCGGCCGCGTCGACACCGATCACCTGGTCGAGCGGGGCGACTGCGTCGATCGGGTCGGCCGGGGTGACCGGGGGGGCCGGCGCGGGCGCACCGGCGGCGGCACCGAGACCGACGTCCTCCAGCCACAGCGTGAGAGCCGGGGCGCCCGTGAAGAGGTGCGTCGACCAGCCCAGCGTCCGCGCCGCCTCGACGTTCACGGGATCGTCGTCGACGTAGACGATCCGCGCCGGGTCGACGGGGGAGCCGGTCACGTCGGCGAGCGCGGCGGCGGCTGCCGCGAATGCCGCCGGGTCGGGCTTCACCACGCCGGTCCGGGCGCTGGACACGACCGCCGCGAACAGCCCGGTCAGCCCGAGGGCGGCGAGGTCGGCCTCGAGCCGGCTGGTCGCGTTCGTCAGCAGCACCACCGGGACGTGGGCCCCGGCCGCCGTGAGCAGCCGCCGCACGTCGGGGTCGACCCGGCCGGGGATCGCCGCCCATGCGGTCACCGCCGTCGCCGCGGTGTCCCCGCCGAACACCTCCGCGAGCGCCAGCGCCGTCCGGTAACGCCAGCTCTCGTCGGACAGCGTCCCGGTCAGCGCGGCCCCCAGCAGCACCGGGTCCGACGCGGTCGCCCAGATGACTCCCGCGGGCAGGTCGTGGCTCGCCTCGACCGCGGCGGCCGGGGCCTCGTCGAAGCGCCGGAGCACCCCGTCGAGATCGACCACCAGCCCGATCACCGCGGCCTCCCGCCCCACGGCGGGGTGGACGGCACTGGTCACGGACGCAGTGTGGGCCACCCGGCGCGGTGGACCACGAGTCGGAACAGCGCGGGCGCGGAGATGGTTGAGCAGTCAACGACCCACGACGTGCCAGCTCGGGAGCTGACCATGGAACTGGGCATCACGACCTTCGCGGAGACGACCCCCCGACCCGTCCACGGGATCGGCGAACACCACCGCGCCGACTTCGCCGCGTCCTCCCCCGCGGTCGTGCTGGCCGCGGCCGCCGCGCGGACGTCGCGGATCCACCTGACGTCCGCGGTGACCGTGCTCAGCTCCGACGACCCGGTGCGGGTGTTCCAGGACTTCGCGGCCCTCGACCTGCTGTCCCAGGGCCGCGCCGAGATCATCGCCGGGCGGGGGTCGTTCACCGAGTCCTTCCCGCTGTTCGGCCACGACCTGACCGACCACGACGCGCTGTTCATCGAGAAGCTCGAGCTGCTGCTGGCGATCCGCGACCACGAACGGGTCACCGGGTCCGGCCGCCACCGCGCGCCGCTGACCGACCAGGCCGTGTACCCGCGGGCCCACGAGGAGAGGCTGCCGATCTGGATCGGCGTCGGGGGGGACCCCCAGTCCGTCCACGCCCACGGCTTCGTCGCCGACGACGTCGAGGCGGCGACCGGGATCTTCTACCCGCCGTACGCGGCGACGATGAGCCAGCTCGGCCGCGAGCGCGGCTGGGCCCGATGAGCCGGGGCCGGTTCGACGCCGCAGCCGGTCCCGGCCGGCCGCCACCGGCCGCGACGACCCCGATCTGCACGCAACCGCCCGAACGGGACCCGAACAGGACCCACGGCGCGATCCGTGCAGATCGAGGTCGCCTGCCGCACCACGGTCAGGCCCGGACGGCGGCCCAGAGCTCCATGTCGCGGCGGGTGCCGCCGATCTCCTGGTGGCTGCGGAGCAGGCCCTCGCGGACGAAGCCGGCGTTCGCGGCCACCCGGAGCGAGCCGGTGTTCCACGCCTCGATGTACAGCTCGACCCGGTGCAGCTCGGGCAGGGTCCAGGCGAACCCCATCAGCGCCCGCAGGGCCGCCGACCCGACCCCCCGCCCGCGGGCGCCCGGCGCGAGTGCGTACCCGGCCGTCGCCCGACCGGCCCAGAGCTCCCGGACCCCCAGGAAGACCTGGCCGAGACCGCGGTCGTCGGCGGCGTCGGCGACCACGAACGACCAGCCCGTCCCGGTGGTCAGGCGCGAGTGCTGGCGGGCGAGGTAGTCGAGCCCCGCCGCGTCGGTGTACCGCCCGGGGACGGTGCTGATCTGCGGGACGTAGGGGTCACTCGCCATCTCCGCCACCAGCGGGAGATCGCTGTCCCGCGGCGGCCGCAGCACGACCGGGCCGTGCGCCGGGAGCGGGTCGGGCCACGCTAGCGCCATGCCGGGAACGCTAACGACGCACGCCGGAACACGGTGGCCCTCCGGAGAGTTGAGTCAGCTAGGCTCAAGTAACGAACCTGAGCTCCCTCGTCCCGAGAAGCCTCCCTGAAGGACCCTGATGAACCCCGAGCAGCTCACCACCCGCAGCCGCGAGGCGCTGTCCGCCGCGATCGCGGCGGCGACCACCGCCGGCAACCCGCAGATCGAGCCCGTGCACCTGCTGGCCGCGCTGCTGGAGCAGGCCGACGGCACCGCCGCGCCGCTGCTGGAGGCCGCGGGCGTCAGCCCCGCCACGGTGGCCGCGGAGGCCGCAACGCTGGTGACGCGGCTGCCCGCCGGGTCCGGCAGCAACGTCGCGCCGCCGCAGACCTCGCGGAAGCTCCTGCAGGTGCTGACCGACGCGGCCGCCCGCGCGAAGAGCCTCGGTGACGACTACGTGTCGACCGAGCACCTGCTGGTCGCGCTCGCCGCGGTGTCCTCACCGGCGGCCGACCTGCTGGTGCGCCAGGGCGGGAAGCCCGACACCCTGCTCGCGGCGTTCTCCGCGGTCCGCGGCAACCGCCGGGTCACCAGCCCGGACGCGGAGAAGACCTACCAGTCGCTGGAGAAGTACGGCACGGACCTGACCGCCCGGGCCCGCGCCGGCGAGCTCGACCCGGTGATCGGACGCGACTCCGAGATCCGCCGCGTGATCCAGGTGCTGTCCCGGCGCACCAAGAACAACCCCGTGCTGATCGGCGAGCCCGGTGTCGGCAAGACCGCCGTCGTCGAGGGCCTCGCGCAGCGCATCGTCGCCGGCGACGTCCCCGAGTCCCTGCGGGGACGCAGGCTCATCTCCCTCGACCTCGGCTCGATGATCGCCGGCGCCAAGTACCGCGGGGAGTTCGAGGAGCGCCTGAAGGCGGTGCTCGCCGAGATCAAGGAGTCCGACGGCGAGGTCGTCACCTTCATCGACGAGCTGCACACCGTGGTCGGGGCCGGCGCGACCGGCGAGGGCGCGATGGACGCCGGAAACATGCTGAAGCCGATGCTCGCCCGCGGGGAGCTCCGCCTGGTCGGCGCGACCACGCTCGACGAGTACCGCAAGCACATCGAGAAGGACGCGGCGCTGGAGCGCCGATTCGCCCAGGTGTTCGTCGGCGAGCCCACCGTCGAGGACACGATCGCGATCCTGCGCGGGCTGAAGGGCCGCTACGAGGCCCACCACCAGGTGCAGATAGCCGACGCCGCGCTGGTCGCCGCGGCGACCCTCTCCGACCGGTACCTGACCGGGCGTTTCCTGCCGGACAAGGCGATCGACCTCGTCGACGAGTCCGCGTCCCGGCTGCGGATGGAGATCGACTCCCGGCCGGTGGAGATCGACGAGCTGCAGCGCTCCGTCGACCGCCTCCTCATGGAGGAGCTGGCGCTGGAGAAGGAGGACGACGCCGCGTCGATCGACCGCCTCGCCCGCCTCCGCCGCGACCTCGGCGACCGCCAGGAGCAGCTCACCGCGCTGAACGCCCGCTGGGAGCAGGAGAAGGCCGGCCTCAACCGGGTCGGAGAGCTGAAGAAGAGCCTCGACGGGCTGCGGGTGGAGGCCGAGCGCTACGAGCGCGAGGGCGACCTCGCCAAGCGCTCGGAGCTGGTCTACGGCCGGATCCCCGCCCTGGAGCAGGAGCTGGCGCGGGCGAGTGCCGCCGAGTCCGACCGGGCGCGCGGCGCGTCGATGGTCAAGGACGAGGTGGGCTCCGACGACGTCGCCGACGTGGTCGCGGCCTGGACCGGCATCCCCGCGGGCCGGCTCTTGGAGGCCGAGACCGGGAAGCTCCTGCGGATGGAGGCCGAGATCGGCGCGCGCGTGGTCGGTCAGGCCGCCGCGGTCCAGGCGGTCTCGGACGCGGTCCGCCGCTCCCGCGCGGGCATCTCCGACCCCGACCGCCCGACCGGCTCCTTCTTGTTCCTCGGCCCCACGGGCGTCGGGAAGACCGAGCTGGCACGGGCCCTCGCGGGCTTCCTGTTCGACGACGACCACGCCCTCGTCCGCATCGACATGAGCGAGTACGGCGAGAAGCACTCCGTGGCCCGCCTCGTCGGGGCACCCCCGGGGTACGTCGGCTACGGCGAGGGCGGGCAGCTGACCGAGGCCGTGCGCCGGCGCCCGTACTCGGTGATCCTCTTCGACGAGGTCGAGAAGGCCCATCCCGAGGTGTTCGACGTGCTCCTGCAGGTGCTCGACGACGGGCGCCTGACCGACGGGCAGGGCCGCACGGTCGACTTCCGCAACACGATCCTCATCCTGACCTCCAACCTGGGCTCGCAGTTCGTGTCCGACCCGGCACTCACACCCGACATGCGGCGGGCCGCGGTGATGGGCGCGGTCCGAATGGCGTTCAAGCCGGAGTTCGTGAACCGCCTCGACGACATCGTCGTGTTCGACGCCCTCGGACGCGACGACCTGACGCGGATCGTGGACCTGCAGGTCGCGAAGCTGGCCGAGCGCCTGGCCGGTCGCCGGCTCACCCTCACGGTCAGCGAGAAGGCCCGGGCCTGGCTCTCGGACACCGGCTACGACCCGGTCTACGGGGCCCGGCCGCTGCGCCGGCTGGTGCAGACCGCGATCGGGGACCCGCTGGCGAGGGCGATCCTCGCCGGGGAGGTCCGCGACGGCACCGGCGTCGAGGTCGAGGTGGACGGCGGCGGCCACGGGCTCACGGTGGTCAGCGCCGGCTGACCGGCCGGCCACGCGGGCTCGGCCGGTCACGCCCGACCCGCCGGTCAGGCCGCCGCTCGCCGCAGGACTCCCCAGCCTCCTGCGGCGAGTACCAGCGCCAGCACGGCCGGGGTGCCGACGACCAGGGCGAAGGCGCTCAGGTCGCCGACCCGGTGGTAGAGCTGTGTCCAGTCCTGCTGCCAGGACACGAGGACAGCCGCCCCGCCGCCGACCGCGATGATCGCGAACAGCCCGGCGAGCAGCCCGCTCACCCCGAACCGCTTGCTGACCGCGCCGACGAAGAACCCCAGGAAGCCGCTGAACAGCATCGGCGCGACGTAGGCGAGGAGCTCCGTCCCGCGGTTCGCCGTCATCAGCTGAGGAAGCCGGAAGAAGTACAGGGACTCCCCCCAGCCGCCGGTCGAGCCCTCCACAAGGGACAGCAGGAAGAGCACGAGCCCGCTCGCCGTCGCCTGGCCGACGATCATGAGGGCGACGCCGCTCGCGAAGGCCCGGCGCGTGAGCCCCAGCCCCGCGGCGAACGGGAAGGTCTGCGTGACCGCCTGCATGGTGAACACCAGCGGGAAGAAGTACAGCGACGAGATGCCGCCGGCGGCGTTCCGGCCGTCAGCCGGCAGCGGCGTGAAGTGGAACACCCCCAGGGTGACCGCGAGGACGAGGGCGAGCACCGCCCACGGGATCAGCTGGGTCCGACGCCAGATCAGCAGCTGGATCCGGATCGCCTGGCTCGTCCTCGTCATCGGGAGACCCCCTCGGTCGTCGGGAGACCACGGGTGGCGCCCGCGGTCGTCAGGAGGATCAGCTGCTGCAGCGAGATCGGCTCGAGGCTGACACCCCCATCGGACGCGGCCCTGCGCTCCCCCTCGTCGAGCTGTCCACGCACCGTCGTGCGGGTGAAGTCACCGAGGCGCTCACAGGCCAGCTGCACCCGGCTGCCGACGACGCGCGACACGGCGTCGCGCGGTCCGGTGACGGTGACGGACTGCCCGCGCAGGCGGTCGGCGTCGGAGGCCAGCAGGATCCGGCCGTGGTCGATGAGCAGGACGTCGGAGAGCAGGTCGGCGACCTCGTCGATGAGGTGTGTGGACAGGACGACCGTCCGCGGGTTCTCCGCACAGTCGACCAGCAGCCGGTCGTAGAAGACCTGCCGGGCCAGCGCGTCCAGCCCCAGGTAGGGCTCGTCGAAGAAGGTGAGCGGTGCTCTCGACGCCAGCCCGATGACGACCCCGACAGCGGACAGCATCCCGCGCGACAGCTTCTTCATCCCCCGCCCGAGCGGCAGGGCGAAGTCCTCGACGAGCTGAGCGGCGAAGTCGGCGTCCCAGTTCGGGTGGACGATGCGAGCGGCGGCGAGCACGTGGTGGACCTTGTAGTCGTCGTTGTAGCGCTGGGACTCCTTGATGAAGCAGATCCTCGACAGGACGGCCTCGTTCTCGAGCGGATCGGCGCCGAAGACGTGGATCGAGCCGCCGCTGGCGAAGGCCTGGCCGGTGAGCAGCTGCATGACCGTCGTCTTGCCGGCGCCGTTGCTGCCGAGCAGGCCGGTGATCGAGTTCTCCTCGATGGTGAAGCTGATCGAGTCGACCGCGGTGACCGAGCGGTACCGCTTCGCGAGGTCGCGGACCTCGATCACGGCGGTCACGAGGGCACCCGCGCTGACCGGATCATCTTGGCGATCTCCTCGGCGTCCAGGCCGAGCTTTCCGGCCTCGGCCAGCAGGGGCTCGACGAACTGGCGGGCGAACCGGGCGCGGCGCTGCTCGCGCAGGCGTGCGGCGGCTCCGGTGGAGACGAACATCCCGATGCCTCTTCTCTTGTGGAGGATCCCCTCGTCGACGAGGGTGTTGAGCCCCTTGGCCGCCGTCGCGGGGTTGATGCGGTGGAAGGTGGCGAGCTCGGTGGTCGACGGCGCCTGTGCGCCCTCCGGGAGGCTGCCGTCGACGATCGTGTTCTCGACGAGCTCCGCGACCTGCTGGAAGATCGGACGCCCGTCCTCGATCACCCGGGGTCCGTTGGTTCGTTACTCATGTAATGAACCATCGGACCGCACGACGTCGGTTGTCAAGGGCGCGCGGCGGACGATCGCCGGCCCGTCCGGTGCACCGGCCGGGCCGGTCGGCCCCGTTCGCCCGCGCCTGAGCCGGCGGACGTGCCCGGGCACGGCATCATCTGCGGTGTGAGCGACGACGACGAGCGGCCCGATCCCGAGGAGACGGCGGTCATGGACCGTCGCCGGCTGGGTGCGGCGGGGGGTCTGCCCGCCGCCCGCGACACGGACACCGACACCGACACGGCCCCCGACACGGGCGAAGCCGGCGCGACCGCGGCCGGCGCCCGCCGGGAGCTCGCGGGGCCGGACACCGCGGAGGAGTCCCACCCGGACGAGCCGACGGTCGTGCAGCCTGCGGTCCGCCTCGCCAAGCCCCCGCCGACGGCGCCCGAGCCGCCGGTGCGACGGCTTCCCGCGCAGCCCGAGCCGGCTGTCGTCCCGCAGGGGCCCTGGCCGGAGCCCACCCCCGCGCCCGTCGCGGCCGCGCGGCCGCCCGCGCCGGACGGCGACGTCGTCCGTTTCCCGTACCGCCTGCCCTGGACGGCCGGGACGGCCGGGGTGCTCGCGATCCTCTTCGGCCTCGAGGCCGCGTTCGAGCTCGCGTTCAACTGGTCCCGCTACCGGGGCAACCCGCGGGGCCGCTTCGGCGGCGCGGTGCTGACCCTCGACCACACCTCGTCGGCCCTCGCCGACGCCCTCGGAACCGCCGTGGCGAGCCCCCACTTCGTCGCCGCGCACGCCTTCGACCACCGGATCGCCCTCGGGGCCTTCGCGGCGCTGTGGGTGATCGTGGGGCTGCTCCTGCTGCTCGCGCGGGGTTCCGGCATCGTCCTCGGCCTGCTCTGGTGCGGGATCGTCGCCCTGCCGGCGTTCACCCGCACCCGGGTCTGGATCTCGCGGTTCGGCTGGGGACTCCACCACCTCGACGGCGCCGCGCTCACCGCCGCGGCCACAGCGCCGCTCGTCCTGATCGCGCTCGTCGCCGGTCTCGGCGCGAGTCGCCGCGCCCGCCTGCACTCGGCCCGGCCGTCGGACCCGGAGTTCGTCGAGGTCAACGAGCCGGGAGCGGTCTGGCGTGACCGCTGACCGGACCGACCTGGTCACCGGCGCGAGTGCGGGGATCGGCGCGGAGTTCGCCCGCCGCCTCGCCGCCCGGGGGGACGACCTGGTGCTCGTGGCCCGCGGCCGCGACGCCCTCGAGTCCCTCGCCGCCGAGCTGCGCGCGGCGCACGGCGTCGCGGTCGAGGTGCTGACCGCCGACCTCGAGGACCGGGCCGACGTCCAGCGGGTCGCGGACCGGCTCACCGACCCCGAGCGGCCGGTCGACCTGCTCGTCAACAACGCCGGCTTCGGGCTGACGGGCTCCTTCCTGTCCCGGCCGGTCGCCGACGAGGAGCGGATGCTCGACCTGCTCGTGCGGGCGCCGCTGGTGCTGACCCACGCGGCGCTGCCGGGGATGATCGCCCGCCGCACGGGGGCCGTCCTCAACGTCTCGAGCTTCGCGGGGTTCCTGCCCCGGGGGACCTACGGCGCGGGCAAGGCGTGGCTCACGATGTTCACCGAGAGCCTCGCGCCCCTCGTCGAGGGCACCGGGGTCCGGGTCTGCGCGGTGTGCCCGGGCCCGGTGCACACCGGCTTCCACGCCCGGGGCGGCATCGACCCGGACGCCTACCCCGGGATCGCCTGGGTCACCGCCGAGCAGGTCGTGACCGACGCGCTGCACGCGCTGGCCCGGGGGCGCGTGGTCACCGTCCCGACGCCGCTGTGGAAGGCGATCGCGGGCGTCCGGTACGTCCCGCACAGCCTGCTGCGCCGGTTCGCCAGCCGCTGAGGGTCGGCCCGGGGTGGCGATACTGGCCCGGTGACGACCACGACCACGCCCGACGCCCGCTCCGAGCTGCTGCAGCACATCCGGGACAAGGCGATCGTGCACGGGCGGGTCACGCTGTCCTCGGGGCTCGCGGCCGACCACTACGTCGACCTGCGCCGGATCACCCTCGACGGGGCCGCCGCGCCGCTGGTCGGGGAGGTCATGCTCGACCTCGTCGCCGACCTGCGGGACTCCTTCGACGCCGTCGGCGGGCTGACCCTCGGCGCGGACCCCGTGGCCGCGGCGATGCTGCACGCGGACGCCGCCCGCCGCGCGGACGGGTCGGGCTCCGCGGTGCTGGACGCGTTCGTCGTCCGCAAGGAGGGCAAGGCCCACGGCCTGCAGCGGCGCATCGAGGGCCCCGACGTCGCCGGCCGCCGCGTCCTGGCCGTGGAGGACACCTCGACCACCGGCGGCTCGGTCCTGACCGCGGTCGCCGCCCTCCGCGAGGCGGGCGCGACCGTCGTCGCGGTGGCCGTCATCGTCGACCGCGACACCGGGTCGCGGCAGGCCGTGCAGGACGCCGGGCTCGAGTACCGCTTCGCCTACGCGAAGGCCGACCTCGGCCTCTGACGGGTCACGCCGGGTCGACGACCCTGCTCACGATCCAGGCGTGCTTGCCGACCTGCCGGCCGCGCGCGAACCCGTACTGCTCGAAGAGCTCCACCGTCCCGCTGAACAGGAAGCGGGCCGGCGCCTCCCGACCGGCGGTGACCTCCGGGATCGCCTCGACGAGGCCGCCGCCCGCCCGGGCGATCTGGTCGAGGGCACCCTCCACCGCCGACCGGGCGACGCCGCGGCCGCGGTGCCCGCGTCCGACGTAGACACAGGTGATCCGCCAGTCCGGCCGCGGGGGCGGGTCCTTGTCGTACTCGCGCCGGTGCTTGATGCCCGGCAGCTCCTCGGGGCTGCCGTACTGGCACCACCCCTGCGCGGCCCCGTCCTCGCCGAGGACGAGCGCGGCGTGGGCGCGACCGGTCCGGACGCGGTCCGCCTTGACGGCCCGGTGGCTGATCCCCCGCTGGCCGCACTCGGGGTGGTAGCCGATGCACCAGCACCCGCCGAAGATCCCGTTGTTGGCCTCGACGAGCTCCGCGAAGAGGTCCCACGTCGAGGCGTCCAGCGGCCGGACCGTGCGCGGCGTCGGATCCGGCACTCAGTCCACCGCCGCCCGAGCCGGAGCCACCCGAGCCGGAGCCGCCGCCCCGGCCCGGTCCGCCGCCGCCGCCTGGTCCGCCGCCGCCGCGAGCAGCGCGGCGAGCTCCAGCGGCCGGGTCGACATCGGCCAGTGGCCGGAGTCGATGTCGACGAACTCGACGTGCTCCGCCCGGGCCAGCTCGGGCACGTCGCCGGCGTCGATCCACTCCCTCGCCTGCGCCGGGCTGAACTCGGGACAGACGAGTACCACCGGGACGTCGAACCGGCGCTCGTCCCGCAGGTGCACCGTCCCCCGGGTGACCGCCTCGGGGACTCCGACGGCCGCCGCCGTGAACCGGCGCCGGGCGTCCTCGTCGAGGTCGGCGGCGTCGGGACCCTCGAACGGGCCCCAGCCGGGGAAGAGGACCACGCCGTCCACCGGGGGGAAGAAGTCGGCGTACAGCTCGCCGTCGGCGGACGGGAAGCCGCCGATCAGGACGGCGGCGGCGACCCGCTGCGGGCGCGCGTCGGCGGCGAGCCACGCCAGGCTGCACGCGGCGGAGTGCCCCACGACCACGACCGGCCCGGGGGCCGCGTCCACGGCGGCGGCGACCGCCGCGATCTGGTCGTCGAGGGTGGCCGCCGTGGTCCCGTCGCCCTGGCCCGGCAGGGTGATCGCGACGGGCCGGTGGCCCAGGGCCTGCAGGGCGGGCACGACGTCGTCCCAGGCGGAGCCGTCGAGCCAGAGCCCGCCGATGAGCAGGATGTCCATGGTCAGTTCTCCCCTCCCAGCAGGGCCAGGTCGCGTTCGGCGTAGAGGCGGTGCTCCCACTCCTCGTTGACGATGACGCGGAGGCCCTCCTTGACGGGGAAGGACTCCGCCTGCGGCCAGCCCGGCTCGGTCCGGACCACCTCCGACGCCAGCTGGCCGTCGGTGAGGGCGGCCATGACCTCCCGGACGGTCGCCTGGCGGGCGGCGCGCAGCGCGAGCACCTCGTCGAGCCCGGGTCGCGCGTCGCGGTCCCACGGGATCCCGTCCCAGCCCGGCGCCTCGTCCCAGGGCAGGTCGAGGGGATGCCAGGGCGAGACCTGGCCGAGGACCATGCGGTCGACCCAGGCCGCGCTCGCGAAGCCGAGGTGGCGCAGGGTCTGGATGAACGACCACTCGCCGTCGACGCTGCGGTGCAGCGCCGCCTCGGGCAGCGCTCGCGCCCGCGCGACGGTGCCCGCCCAGAGTCCTTCCAGCACGGCCCAGGCCTCCCGGAAGCCGTCGCTGTCGTCCGGGCGCATCTTCGCCCGGTCGGGCATGCGGCGGTTCAGCTCGGCGTCGACGAGCGGGGCGATGTCCACACCGTTGACGACGACGTCCTTCAGCTCGCCGCTGATCTCGACGTCGACCAGCTCGACGCCGCGCAGCCGGCTGCCGTGGAGGAAGGCGCCGCGGACCTGCGCACCCGAGAGGTCGACCGCCTCCAGGCGGGCGTCGTTGAGGTACACCTGCCGGAAGACGGCGCCGCGGAGGCTCACCTGCTCGAATCGGGCGCCGGCCAGGTCCTGCTGCACGAAGTCCGTCATGGCCGGGACGCTACGGACGGATCCGGACGATCGGCTTCCGGATCGTCCGGGGTCTGCCTACTCTGCCCGCATGCCGACCGGTCCCAGCCCCACCGCGCGGGCCCTGCGGACCCTCGAGGTCCTCCAGGCCCGTCCCGGTGCGACGGCCGCCGACCTCGCCGAGCGGCTGGGGGTCACCGAGCGGGCGGCGCGGCGGTACGTCGGGATCCTCCGCGAGGCCGGCATCCCGGTCGAGTCGGTGCGCGGTCCCCACGGGGGGTACCGGCTGGGGCGCGGGACGCGGCTGCCCCCGGTGGTCTTCACCGAGGCCGAGGCCCTCGGTCTGGTCATGGCCGTGCTGGACGGCGAGCCGGCGGCGGCCGACGCCGACGACCTCGTCGGGTCCGCGCTGGGCAAGGTGATCCGGGCCCTGCCCGAACGGGTCGGCCGGCAGGCGGCGACCCTCCGCGAGCACGCGTCGACGACCCCCGCCCGGCACTCGGCCCGCCCGGACCCCGCCACCACCAGCGCACTCGTGGCGGCCGTCGCGGCCCGCCGGCGCACGCTGATCACCTGCCGGAGCGGGTCGGGCCACGAGTGGGAGGCCGAGGTGGACCCGTGGGCGGTCGTCGTGCGCCACGGGCGCTGGTACCTGCTGTGCCACTCCCACCGCGCGGAAGCGGTCCGCACCTACCGGATCGACCGGGTCCGCGACGTCCGCCAGACCGGGCCGGCGTTCGTCCCGCCCGCCGACCTCGACCCGGTGGCGGCCGTCGAGGAGAACCTGGGCAGCGGCTGGGAGTTCGCCACCCGCGTGGCGTTCGACGCCCCCCTCGCGGAGGTCGCGCCGTGGATCGCGCCCCCGATGGGCCGCCTCGAGCCCTCGGGCGACGGCTGCGTCCTGGTCGGCAGCACGAGCAACCCGGCCATGTACGCCGCGGAGTGGCTGGCCCGGCTCCCGTTCCCCTGCCACGTCGAAGCCGGCCCCGAGCTCCGCGCCGCCACCGTTACCCTCGCCGCCCGCCTCACCGCGGCCCTCCCGCCCGACCCCTGATCGGCCGGACGCGCCGCTTTTCTACCTTGGTCACGATTGGCGCGGCGGGTGTGGGCTCATCACTGCGGGTCAGAGCCTCGACCCGATTGCCGCGATCGTGACCGAGGTAGAAAGCGGTCGGGCGAATCGAATGCGCCACCCCCGGCGGGTTGGCCCGCGGGAGGAGTGGCGCATTCAGACCCGTCGAAGTCCCGCGCTGGGATGGCGATCGT
>CAXSIB010000003.1:0-25587 GCA_964237095.1 uncultured Actinomycetales bacterium | reverse complement strand
CGCAGCCCCTGACCGGCCGCGGCGCAGACGACGTCGACCCCCGCGGACGCCGGTGGCTGCCAGCCGCCGGACGGCTCGACCTGCACCCGGACCAGGTCGGGGGCCGCCACCCCGGTCTCGCCGGCTGGGTCGGTGCCGGACGCGAGTGTCCCCGCCGGTGTCGGTCTCGCCATGACCCCTCCCCCGCTGGCCGGTGGCGAACGCCAGCAACCGTCCCGGGCACCGCCGGCCGGGTCGTCGCCCCGCGGATCACGCGGTGGATCCCCACCCGGGTCGGGCTCGGCCGTCCGGGTCGCGCGGCCCGGACCCGGTGCCATGCTCGTGCCGGGTCCGGTCGTCCCCGACGACCGACCCCTGACAACCGACCCGCGCGATCGGGTCCCTCACGACCGGAAGGCCACCCCGCATGTCCACCTGGCTCATCACCGGCTGCTCCACCGGCCTCGGCCGCGCGCTCGCCGAGGCCGTCCTCGACGGCGGTGACAACGCCGTGGTCACCGCCCGCGACGCCGCGAAGGTCGCCGACCTCGCCGCCGCCCATCCCGACACCGCGCTCGCGGTCGCCCTCGACGTGACCGACGCCGAGCAGGTCACCGCGGTGGTCGCCCACGCCGAGGCGCGCTTCGGCGCCGTCGACGTGCTCGTCAACAACGCCGGCTACGGGTACCGGTCCGCCGTGGAGGAGGGCGACGACGCAGACGTGGCGCAGCTGTTCGCGACGAACCTCTTCGGGGCCGTCGCGATGGCCAAGGCGGTGCTGCCCGCGATGCGCGCCCGCCACGCCGGGACGATCGTGAACATCTCCTCGATCGGGGCGCAGATCTGCCCCGCCGGCTCCGGCTACTACGCCGCCACCAAGGCCGCCCTCGAGGCGGTCACCGGGTCGATGCGCAAAGAGCTCGCGCCGCTCGGGATCACCGCGATGAGCGTCGAGCCGGGGGCCTTCCGGACGGACTTCGCCGGGCGCTCGCTCCAGCAGTCCGCACACCCGATCGCGGACTACGCCGACACCGCCGGCAAGCGGCGCAAGGAGAACGACACCGTGCACGGCACCCAGCCCGGTGATCCCGCGAAGGCGGCCCGGGCGATCATCGACGTCGTCGCCGACCCGAACCCCCCGGCCCTGCTGCTGTTGGGAAACGACGCCCTCACGGCATTCCGGGGCGTCCTCGACGCGCAGCGCGCCGAGGCCGACACCTGGGCGGACACCAGCACCGGCACGGACATCGAGGCCTGAGCTCCGTGAGCACCGACCTCGACGACCGGCCCGCGGCGAGCGCGCCGGACCCGGACGGGACCGCTGCCCCGGTGGAGTACCGCGACCGGGACGCCACGATCGCGATTGACTCCGACACGACGGTGTCCGCGCGCGAGACCGTCCCGCACGAGACCTTCGCCGCCCACCGGCGCGACGTGCACGGACCGCTGTGCCCACGCGTCGCGGGCCTCGGCTGGTAGGTCCAGCACCACTTCGCCCGACAGCAGGACGCCCACCCGTGGGCGGCGCCCGACGGGGTCGGGCCGGTGCCCGGGTACGTCCTGGACGGCGCGGTCGAGATCGGCTCCGAGTCCGCCGACGACCAGCGGGTGTTCCAGGCTGCGAGCCCGATCCTCTTCTCCGACGAGCAGAACGTCTTCGAGGAGACGGCCGCCTACGACCTGCCCGCCGAGCGCGTCGCCCTGGCCGTGCTGGAGATCGCCTTCGCCGATCCCTCGCCGCGGCGGCGGTTCCTCGCCTCCGACACCCACACCGCGACCCTGCCCAGACAGGCCGCCCACGCCTCCCACATCACCGCGTTCGCCGTCGTCGGGGTCCACACCTTCGTCCGCGACGGCCGCCTGACCACCGCCGGGCTGCGCGGCAGCCGGGTCACCGAGCTCATCCACGGCCTCGCCGCGCTGAACCAGGTCCAGCCCGACGTCCGCGCGCTCTCCACCCCGGGGGCGGCCGCCGGCGGCTGACGGGCGACGCCGGTCCGCCGCCGGCCGGGCGACCGGGACGATCGGGGGGCTCGAGCACCGACATCCTGGTGGGCGCACGGCCCAGCGGTGGCCCGGGCCGCGGGGGCGGGTGTTCGTCCGCGCCGGCCACTCGGCGAACAGGCCGAGTGCTGCGCGGCCGTCAGCCGTCCACGAGAGCTCGTGCGCGCGGCTCGGGAACTCCCAGGAGGAGCAGGCTCGTGAGTGTCGCCGCACGTGCGCCGAGGGTCCGGGGTGGCAGGTCGTCGTCAGCGATGGCGAACACGGCGCTGTAGGCGAGCTGGCTGAGGAGGTTCGCGGGCAGGTGTCGTCCGAACACCGCGCTGTCCTGGCCTCGTTGCACGACGTCGGCGAGGATCCTGTCGACCGGTCCCAGCAGGGCGTGGATCTCCTGGCCGTACTCGCCGCGCCGCAACGCCAACAGGACTCGGTACCGGTGCGTCAGGGGCCACAGGCGGGCGACGAGATCGACCCACACCGTGTCGGCGGCCCCGGTCGAGGCGTTGACCTCGTCGAGCACGGCGACGATCTCGTCCACCGCCCGTTGCGTCAGGGTCCGCACGAGGTCGGCGCGGGTGGGGAAGTAGCCGTAGACGGTCCGGCGGACCACGCCGGCAGCGGCGGCGATGTCGCCCATGCCGGCATCGGGGTCCTGCCCCAGGACCTCCAGTGCGACGTCGAGGATGCGCCTCCGGGTGGCGTCCCACGAGCGTGCCCGGGCGGATCCGGTCTGCACCCCCTCACCCTTGCACACCCCTGTGTCGTGAGCTACGTTGCACAGCAGTGTGCATTGCACACTGCTGTGCAGCAGATCGCGGCACGGCGATGCAATCGGCAGGAGACCGTTGCCATGGCCGCGCCGACGCCCGCACCCCTCGTCCGCCCGTTCACCGTCGCGATCCCGGACTCCGAGATCGAGGACCTGAAGCAGCGACTGGCCAGGACTCGGTGGCCAGATCCGGAAACCGTCCCCGACTGGTCGCAGGGTGTCCGCCTGGAGAACGCCAGATCGCTGATCACCCATTGGGAGCAGGAGTACGACTGGCGCCGCTTCGAGTCGGAGCTCAACCGTCTTCCCCAGTTCCTGACCGAGATCGACGGGCTGGACATCCACTTCATCCATGTCAGGTCCCAGAATCCGCAGGCGCTGCCCCTGATCCTGACGCACGGCTGGCCGGGTTCGATCGTGGAGTTCCTGAAGCTGATCGGCCCGCTCACCGATCCGGTGGCGTTCGGCGGAGACGTCGAGGACTCGTTCGATGTCGTCGTCCCGTCGCTGCCCGGATTCGGCTTCTCCCAGAAGCCGACCGAGACGGGCTGGAACGTCACCCGCATCGCCGCCGCGTGGGCGGAGCTCATGAAGCGGCTCGGCTACCGGAACTGGGTCGCTCAGGGCGGTGACTGGGGTTCGGTCGTCACCTCCGCCCTCGGGGCCATGCGGCCCGAGGGTCTGCTCGGCATCCACCTGAACAGTCCCTACGCCTTCCCCGCACAGATCCCCGACACGCTGTCGGCCGAGGAGCAGTACGCCGTGGACTCCCTCGCCCTCTACACCGGAGACATGGGCGGAGCGAATCACCTCCAGGGCACGAAGCCGGAGACCATCGGCTTCGCTCTCGCGGACTCCCCGGCCGGCCAGGCCGCCTGGATCTACGACAAGTTCCAGTCCAAGACCGACAACAACGGATTCGCCGAGGACGCCCTCGGCATCGACGAGATGCTCGACGCGATATCGCTCTACTGGTACACCAACAGCGCCGCCTCCTCCGCCCGCATCTACTGGGAGAACAAGGGCGGGAGCATGGCCGGCCCCGAGCTGACGCTTCCGGTCGCGGTCACGGTGTTCCCGCGCGACATCCCACTCCTCCCCCGGAGCTGGATCGAAGACACCTACACCGACCTGATCCACTACGGCGAGGCGGACAGGGGCGGACACTTCGCGGCCTTCGAGCAACCCGAGATCCTGGTCAGTGAGATCCGTACCGGCCTGCGGAGCCTGCGGAGCCGGCGTGCCTGAAGCGAGGCCGAGCCCGGTCCGAGCCGGCCGCCGATGATCCGGCGGTGCACGCAGCCCACCTCCAGCCCCGGGGGATGTGCGGGGTGAGCGGGTGGGCGGGTCGGGCACCGCCCGTCGTGGGCCCGAAGCCCGCCGTCATCCGAGGCGCCGTAGCGCTGTCTCGACCGCGACCTCGACCCGGGACGTCATGCCGGGCACATCGACGGCACGGCGCCCGGCGACCTGACCACGGATCCACTTCGCCCCGCTGTCGTCGTGGTGCAGCAGGGCGTACAGGTCCCACCACGGATCGAGAGTCACCCCGGCGATCGACTCGTAGAGCGACCGGAGCTGCTCGGACCACTCGGTGGAGCAGAGCGCCGCCAGGTACCGGCGACAGTGCCCGACGTCGATCGCGCGCGACCCCCGGTGGATGGAGTTCCAGTCGGTCAGTCCGGTGATCCTCCCGCGCGACCACAGCATGTTGACGGGCAGGAGATCGCCGTGCAGGAAGACGGCAGTGTCCTCTGGCGGCGCCGCCGCCATGGCACCGAACGCCGCCTTCCACACGGCCGGCTCGTGGGCGTCGACCGGTACCCGGAACCCGTCCCGCGGAGCGATCCAGGAATCCGTCCACGGGCTGAACGTCTCCGCAGGGAGATCGAGGGAGTGCAGCAGCACGGCGAACTCCGCGATCCTCGTCAGCCACGACCGGAGTTCCGCCGGGTCGAGATCGACATGCCCCGGCAGCCGGGTCATCAGCAGCGATGGCGAGCCCCCCGTCGACGCACCCGCAACATCAGCAGCCAGGACGGTCGGAACCGGGAGCCCGCCTCCCGCCACCACACCGAGGTTGGCGATCTCCTGCTCCAGGCTCTCCTGCAGGCCGAGCCCGCCCGGGTACTGCCGCAGGACGACGAAGGTCCGCACTCCCCGTCGCTCGACCGTCAGCCGATTCACGGCGGAGCAGACGCCACCGGTCAATCGGCGGTGGCCGACGATGCGACTGCCCCGACCCATCGACGCCGCCACCCAGGCGAGGGTCTCCTCGGAGGGCCGACGCTGCCTGAACCCGCCATCCCGCCAGTCGCCGTCGGCCATGAGCGCGAGCCTATTCGCCAGGGGTCGGCATTCCCGTGCCCAGCGGGTCAGGTGGGATCACCGCTCGCCCGACCCGCCAGCCGACCCGTCCCGGACCGCCGTCGAGGGTGCTCAGCCGCGGTGCCGCGGCGACCGGTGACGGCCACCATCCGGGTGGTTCTCGCTGCCGACGGCCGCCAGCGGTGAGGGCTCGACCCGCAACACCCGGCCCAGGCGGTCCGGGAGCCACCAGTTCCAGCGTCCGAACAGGCTGACCAGGGCCGGGACGAGCAGCGCCCGCACGACGGTCGCGTCGATGAGGATGCCGACGCCCAGGGCGGTCCCGAGCACCTTGATGTCGGTGCCGGGTGACGAGGCGAGGGCGGCGAAGGCGAAGAACAGGATCAGCGCGGCGGACGTGACGAGGCGCCCGGTGCGTCCCAGCCCGGTGATCACGGCCCGAGCGGTGGACCCGGTCGCGTCGTACTCCTCACGCATGCGCGTCAGGATGAAGACCTCGTAGTCCATCGAGAGCCCGAAGAGGAACGCGAAGATGATCACCGGTAGCCAGAAGGTGATGGCACCGGTCGGGGACACGCCGAACAACGCGCCGGAGCCGTGCCCGGACTGCCAGAAGAACACCACCGCACCGAACACGGCGGCCAGGGACACCAGGTTCAGCAGCACCGCCTTCAGTGGGAGCACGACCGACCGGAAGGTCCGCATCAGCAGGACGAAGGTGATGACCGCGATGAGACCGAGCACGTAGGGGAAGTTGTCGTAGACCGCGCGGAAGTAGTCCTCGACGGTCGCGCCCGGGCCGGCCACCCCGACGCTGCCCCCACCGCCGACCGCCCGTGTGACCGCACTGCGGACGCCGTCGACGACCCCGTTGCTGGTGCTGTCGACGGTCTCGTGGACCGGGATGACGTCGATCACCGCACGCCCGGCCCGGGTTCCGCCGAGCACCGCTGTCCGCACCCCCGGCACACCGTTCGCGGCGGCCACCGAGGCAGCCGCCCGGTCCCGCGGGACCAGCACCTCGATCGGCGTCACGACGCCGTCGCCCACGCCCCCGGCCCGCAACGCCCGCAGGGTCTGGAAGGCCGGGCCGCTCCGGGCCAGGGAGTCCGTCCCGGACTGGCCGATCTTCAGTCCGAACACCGGTGAGATCACCAGCCCGAGGACCACGATCGCCACACCGGCCGCCACCCAACGTCGGCGCACGATGAGCCGGGCCCACGCCGACCAGCCCCGGGACGCGGCGGCGTCGTGGCGGATCCGCGGCCAGTCCACCCGCGGACCGATCCGCGACAGCATCGCCGGCAGCAGGGTCAGCACCACGCCCACGCTGACCAAGGGGATGAGCATGCCGCCGAGCCCCATGCTCCGCAGGAACGGCACCGGCACGACGACGAGCGCGAGCAGGCTGATCGCGACCGTGACCCCGGACGCCAGTACGGCGTGCCCGGCGGTCCGGACCGCGATCACCACAGCTTCGTCGTTGTCCCGACCTCGGGCCCGCTCCTCCCGCCACCGCGACACGAGCAGCAGCGAGTAGTCGATCGCGACGCCCAGCCCGACGAGGGCGATGAGGAACTCCACGACGAAGCTGACGCTGGTCAGGTACGTGAGTCCGAGGACGAGCAGGAAGGTCGTGAGGATCGAGACGGCGGCGATCATCAGCGGCACGAACGCGAGGAACGACGCGAACACGAACGCCAGCACGGCCAGCGCGCCGAGCGCGCCGAACAGGGTCTCCACCAGGACGCTCGGCCCGCCGGTGTTGCCGCCGGCGGACAGCAGTTCATAGGACGTCAACCGCACCTGCAGACCGCGCGACCGGGCTGCGGCGTCGAGCACCGGCTCGACCTGGGTCTGCAGTCCCGAGCCGAAACCCTGCGGCGGTGGACCCTGTACGAGCGCGAAGGTGCTCCGCCCGTCCGCGGTGACGAACCGTGCGTCACCGGTGCTGGCCAGGTCCACCACCCGCACCCGCGGGAGGGCCGTCCGCACGGCGGCGAAGACCGCCGCGATGTCGCCCGCCCGCTGGGACACCCTGCTGCCGGCCGGCACGGTCACCACCGGGACGAGGGTGTCGGACGTGCTCGAGCCGAAGACGGACACCAGCTGCCGCTCGGCTTCGTAGCCGGGCTGCCCGGGAAGTGAGAAGTCGACCGTCAGCCGGTTCGTGGCCGGCCCTGCAGCGGCCGCGCCGGCCACGAGCAGGACCAGCCACGCCGCGACGACGAACAGGCGGTGGCGCAGCACGAACCGCGCCAGACCCTCCATCCCGGTGAGAGTAACGAGCGACGCCCGACCCCGCACCACTGCACCGCTGACCCCGCTGACCCCCGCTGACAGCCGGGTCAGGCAGGGGCACCAGACCCGGAGCCGCAGTGGGCGAGCTCGTACCGACCGTGATGGACGAGCGCCGCCGGCGTCCGCGACGCAGACCCGTCCACGGCTCCACCCACGGCGCTCGGCTCACCGGCGACTCCGCAACGGTGTGCCGGGTCACACCGCCGCGATCACCGGTGACCCGATCACCGAGGGCTGGTGCCCGCGGGGTCGATGTTCTCCTCGTCGAGGAACCCGGCTGCCCAGGTCGAGTAGGGCGTCGTCCGGGCCAGGTGACGGTTGAGGTCAGGCGCGCCGTCGGTCCACCACACCGGACCCCGTTCTCCGAGCGCGCGCTTGGCCGCGTCGATCCGAACTCGGGCAGCCTCCCGCCCGACCGGGTCGTGGCGGCGCATCGCCGCTCCCTTGTCGCGCCGTGCCGCCATCAGCTCCCCGGTCAGCTCCGCCCGGCACTGCGGGTCGAGCGCTGGATCAGTACAGCGCCACAGCCGTCCCCGGACGACGAAGTACCGGCCGTCCGGTGTGACCGGTGGCGGCGGCTGAGAGACGGCTGGCACAGACGGCAGTCTCGTTCACGGCCCGCACGACGTGGGGTGGAGGTCCACCCGGACCACGCGGTTCGCGGCTCGCCGGGCGGTGATCGGCGCGGCTGTGAACACCCGCCACACCGCCCCGGGTCCGCACCGGTGGACGGAGTCGACCTCGTCTCAGGCCCCACGGTCGGGGTCGCCGACCACGTCGCGCCACGAGTGCCGCGGCTGGTAGCCGAGCAGGTCACGCGCCTTGTCGATCGAGTAGAAGGTCTCGTTGCGACCCATCTCGCGGCGGACCTCGACCCCGTCGTAGAACCGTGCGATGACCTCCGCGGTGCTCGCGGACACCGACATGTCCGCATTGGCGACGTTGAACACCTCGAAGCCGAGCCCATCCGTCTCCAGGCACCGCAGCGTCATCTGGGCCAGGTCGCGGGTGTCGATGTACGCGAACAGGTTGCGGCGGCGCAGCGACGGGTCCCGCAGGAAGGGCGGGAACTTCTCGGCGTACTCGTGGGGCTCGATGACGTTGTTGATCCGCAGGCCGTAGATGTCGGCGCCGGTCCGGGCCTGGAAGGACCGTGCGACCACCTCGCCGGCCACCTTCGACATCGCGTAGGAGTCCTCCGGGACGACCGGGTGCTCCTCGTCGACCGGCACGTAGAGCGGCTTGCGTTCTCCCTGTGCGAAGCAGACACCGTAGGTCGTCTCCGAGGACGCGAAGACGATCTTGCGGATGCCGAGCCGGGTGGCCGCCTCGAGGACGTTGTACTGCGCCAGGATGTTCGTCGCGAAGGTCGTGGTGTCGGCGGCGTGCAGGACGGCGGGGATCGCGGCGTAGTGGACGACGGCGTCGTAGGCCGATCCACGCCCCGGGTCGGGAGCGGGACCCTCGAAGTCGGCGTACGTCGGCACGCCGGCCAGCGCGGAGTACGTCTGGCCGGCGTCGGTCAGGTCGACCCGGAGATCGGTGACGTCGGGGTGGCCGAGCGGGGTGAGGTCGGCGTTGGTGACCTGGTGACCCTGGGAGGCCAGGTAGGGGGCGACGTGGTGGCCGGCCTTGCCGCTGCCCCCGGTGAAGAAGATGCGCATCCGGTCAGCCAACCACCGGGCTGCGCGGCGGGCCCGTTCGGACCTGCCGCGTCCGCCGAGGTCGAGGACGGTGCCGGTCCCGGCGACGACGGGGCCGGTACTCGCCCGGCAGTCCAGGTCCCGGGCGAGGGTCGTGCTCGCGGTGATGACCTCCCCGCAGGTGACCGGCGGCGGGTCCGGTGGCTGAACCCGTACGCACGGGTGGACGTGCCGCCGCCGACCTGTCGGCCGGCTCCGCACCACCGGCGGCACTCACGTCTGCCGATCCCACGACCTGTCACGCACATGTCACGTCATCCGACACTCGAGGTGCTCGTGGTCGGCGGTCATTCCCGGCACCGGTTCCACCGAGACCCAGCTCCTGCTGAGCAGCAGCTGCGAGACCCACCCGGTCCGCCACGGTGCCCGACAACCGGGCCGGAGATCGGTTCAGGCGCGCGCCCGATATCGCAGTCCGTCGAGCAGCAGCGCGACCATGCGGTGGGCCCGGGAGTCGTCGGTCGACCCGGGCGGGTGGACGCAGAGGTCCGCGACCGCGCCGAGCAACTCCAGCGGGTCGACCCCGCCGCGCACGACACCCGCCGCCTCGGCACCGGCCAGCAGTGTGCTGAGGGCCGGGCTGAGATGCTCCTGGAAGTAGGCCGGCAGGGCGTTGAAGGCGGGGTCGCCTGAGTGCAGAGCAGCCGCGAGGCCGTGCTTGGTGGCGATGAACCCGGTGTAGCGCTGGAGCCACCGCTCGAGGGCGGCGTCGGGGTCGTAGGAGGCGGCCAGCACCGGGGCTTCGGCGGCGCACGCGTCGATCTCACGGCGGAACACCGCCGAGATGAGGTCCGACCTCAGCGGGAAGTGGCGGTACAGCGTCGCCGTGCCCACGTTCGCCCGGGCGGCGATGGCCCGGACGTTGACATGCACCCCCTGGGCGGCGAACTCGTACGTCGCAGCCGCGAGCAACGCATCGATGTTCCGCTGGGCGTCGACACGGGGCACCGGAGCGACCTCCCTTGCTGAACGGGACGCTGTCCCGTATCGTCGGTACTTAACGGGACAACGTCCCGTTTCATCGATCGTACGGCAGCCGTCGCGGCGCCGTGAGGAGACCACCCATGCAGTACCGCACCCTCGGCTCGACCGGCATGAAGGTCAGCGCCTATGCCCTCGGCGCCATGATGTTCGGTTCCATCGGCAATCCCGACCACGGTGACGCGATCCGGATCATCCACCGAGCCCTCGACGCAGGTGTCAACTTCGTCGACACCGCCGACATGTACTCCCACGGCGAATCGGAGGAGATCGTCGGGGAGGCGCTGACCGGCCGACGCGACGACGTCGTCCTCGCCACCAAGCTGGGGCTGCCGATGGACGACGACCCGAACCACCAGGGCAACTCCCGCCGCTGGATCGTCCAGGAGGTCGAGAACTCCCTCCGCCGTCTCCGCACCGACTACATCGACCTGTACCAGATCCATCGCCCGGACCCGTCGACCGACATCGAAGAGACCCTGTCCGCCCTCTCGGACCTGATCCACAGCGGGAAGGTCCGCGCGGTCGGCTCCTCGGCGATGCCCGCCGCGGAGATGGTCGAGGCGCAGTGGATGTCTGAACGCCGTGGCCTGGAGCGGTTCCGCACGGAGCAGCCGACCTACTCGATCCTCAACCGTGGCATCGAGAGCGAGATCCTGCCCGTCGCCCAGCGTCACGGGATGGGCACCCTCGTCTGGAGCCCGCTCGCCGGCGGCATGCTGACCGGCCGGGTACGCAAGGGTGAGCAGACCGATCTCCGTCGGGCCGCCTACTTCACCTACCTGGCCGACGAGCGGCGCCTGGACGTCATCGAACAGCTCATCCCCCTCGCGGACGAGGCCGGTGTGAGCATGACCCACCTCGCGATGGCCTTCGCGGTCACCCACCCCGGTGTGACGAGCGCGATCATCGGCCCACGCACGATGGACCAGCTCGACGACCTGCTCACCGGGGCCGAGGTCGTGCTCTCCGACGAGATCCTCGACCGCATCGACCAGATCGTCACCCCCGGCACCGACGTCAGCGCACTCGACATGGCCTACAAGACCCCCGCGATCTCCGAGGCCGGCCTTCGGCGCCGCCCGGCCGGGGACCGCGCAGCCGCGTAGCGACGACGCCGGAACTCCGGCGGCCCCGCAGGAGGCATCACAGACTCCCTCCCCGAAGCGATCACCGCCTCAGCACGGGTGTCCGGGAAACCGTGTCAAGCTCCGGCGCCGCTTGGCACAGGGTCAGGCAGCCGACCACCCGAGACACCACCTCCCAGCACCGCACGGCGCCCCGGGTGCCTCGCGGCCGGAGGGAACGTCCGCGCCGAGGAGGGGCGACCGCCCGAGCACGACCGTTGCCCCCACGGGCGAGACGCTGTCCACCACGTCCCTGGTCAGTACATCTGGTCGGCGGTACCGCCGTGGCCGCCGGGACGCCCGCCGTGGCGGGCGGCTGTCGCCTGGAGTCGGTCGGCGCACGCGGCGAACCCCGCGGACAGCATCAGCTCGTCGGAGGTCACCGTCACCAGCCACCCACCTCCCGCGGTCGGAGCCGGGCCGCGGACCTGTTCCCCCGCCGCGGCGACCTCGCCGGTGAACCCCTGCGCCGCCTCGCGGGAGTCGAACTCGAGGTGGTGGTCGACCCGGCCCGTGCTCTCCGGGGGTGGATCGGGATACTCCCCGATCACCCACCGCAGGCGGTGGTTGAGGTTGTCCAGGGCGAGCAGCAGCTCCGCCGGGCCGCTGCCGGCGGGGACCAGCCCGGCGTCCTCGACCCGCTCACGGAGTCGTCCGAGCAGGTGGGGGTCCAGCTGGCCGGCGTGCAGCTCGCCCTGGATGACGATCACCAGTCCCAGGACGGCCCGGGCGTCCTGCTGGCTGACCGGGTGAGTGGACGGCACGGGCTCGCTCATCTCCGCATCCTGCGCGCTCCCATGACCCCGTGAGAGCGCGGAGGCGTGGCGTCCCACCGCACCGGCCTTCCCGAGATGGTGGGTGCGGGTGGAACCGAACCGGTGAGGCTGGTGTCTCGGTGGGCATGGGATCGGGTGAGGACGTGCTCGACGTCGGCGGGCACCGACGCCCTGTTCTCCCGGCTGCTCATCCGTGCTCGGACGAGTCCCCCGACCCCGCGGCGCGGGCTGCGACCGGTGGGTTCGACGCGGTGTACGCGGCGCTGTGGCCGTCGGTCATGCGGTTCGCGCAGCTGCAGACCGGGTCCCTCGCCGTCGGGGAGGAACTCGCCCAGGAGGCGTTCCTCGGGCTGTACCGCCACTTCGACCGGGTCGACACCCCGCAGGCGTACCTGCGGCGCAGCGTCGTCAACGCCAGCGTCCGCGTCCACGGCCGCGCCGCGAAGGAACGGCGCCTGCAGGCCCGGGCCCGGGAGGAGATCAGCCTCCCGCCGGAGGTCGACGAGATGTGGGAGCTGCTGACGCGCCTCCCACCCCGCCAACGCGCGGTGCTGGTCCTCCGGTTCTACGAAGACCGCCCCGAGGCGGAGATCGCCGACCTGCTCGGCTGCCGGCCCGGCACCGTGAAGTCCCTGGCCGCCCGCGGCCTGACCCGCCTCCGGAGGGAGCTGTCATGACCACGACCACCGACACCGACACCGAGTCCCGGCTGCGCGCCACCTTCGCCGCCGTCGAGGCCGCCACCGCCCTCCCCGACCGGGTCCTGGTCACTGATCTGCTCGACCGCCACCTGCCTGAGTTCCCCGCGGCCGCCACCCCGCTCGGTGGGCGACCGGGCCGCCGACGCCGGGGGCGGGGGCTGCGCCGCCACCGCCGGCTCACCGTCGCCGGTGTGGTCGCCGTGGTCCTCGCCGGCGGGGGCACCGCCTACGCGGTCCGCCACATCAGCAGCACCCCGCCGGCGTCGAACTCCCTGTACTGCTACTCCGAGGTCAGCTCCGACCAGGGCGACAACGCCCCCAGGGTCGGAGCCATGGTCGCGGCCGGGACCCTCCCGAACGGGACCACCCTGGGGAGCGGGTTGATCGACGACCCGGTCAGGGTCTGCGGGAACCTCTACCGACAGGGCGCACTCAAGCTCGGGGTCGCGCGCCTCCCCGGACCGATCACCCTCGCGACCGACGACCCCGTGCCACAGCTGACCGCCTGCGTTCGCGCTGACGGCACCGTCGCTGTCGAACCCGGCGGCCCCGCCGTCTGTGCCGCCGTCGGCATGACCCTCTTCAGTCACTACCTCCCACCGTCACGGTGATCCCGTCGCCGGTTCACCGGAGCAGTCGTCGAGGTGATCAACGTCGGTCTTCGGCCGCGGTGGAGGACGGACTGCGCCGCCGGAGGGCCATGAGCCCGATGAGCGCCAGCCCGGCTGCCACCTCCAACGCCCACAGCGGCCACGGCCCCTTGTAGGAGCCGTTCTGCAGCGGCCACAACGCGGGCTCGGCGACGAACGGCAGCCCGAGGGCGACCGCCGCGGCCAGGGGCCGGGAGGTGTGCCACCACCAGCCGAGCAGCCCGTGGACGACCCCCCCGAGGACCGCGGCGACCAGCCACGGAGAGATGAACATGAGCCAGCGCTCGGCATCGGTGGCGGTGGCCGACAGCGTCGAGGTCCCCGCAGGCAGCCCGAGGTCCCTCAGGGGGAGGAACGCGAACTCGCTGTAGAAGCCGCCGACGCAGCCCACGTCGGTCGCGGCCCCGGCGAGGACCGCCCACGGCCAGCGCTGCTGGACCCGGCCCGCGAGGAACGCCAGCAGCAGCCACGGCGCGCAGAGGTCACCGACCCAGAACACGTGGGCGTCACGGGGAATGGGGATCTGCAACATCCCCCACCCGAACAGGACCCCCACCACGACCGAACCCAGCAGGAGCAGCAGCGGCCGACGCATGGAGCACGGTAGACAGCCCACCACCCGAGACACCACCCCCACCACCGCACGACGCCCGAGTGCGTCCCGATCGGAGGGAACGCCACGCGGGCCGCCGGCGTCTGATCGGTGTGCGCATCACCGCCGGGACCGCCGGGGCGGGGGCCCTGTGTGTCGTCCTCGCGGCCGGCTGCGCCGGGGCGTCCACCGACCACCTCACCGTCGTCGGCGCGCCGGTGCACGCCGTCGCGCCGACCCGGGCAGCGGCCGCCGTCGGCCCCGCCGGATGCGTCCTGCAGGGTGCGGCTCCCGACACCGACACCGACCCCGTGGTGCAGGGCCTGGTGAGCGTCGACCGGTCACCCTCGGGTGTGGCGATCGTGTGGGTGCCCGGCCTCGACCAGCGGCCGTGTCGGGCCGAGCTCGTCCGCGCCGGCCCCCCGATCGCCCGCGGCCTGGTGGCCGCGATCGACACCGCCCCCGCGATCCCACCGGGGACGACTGCGTGTCCGGCCGCCGACGACACCGAGGCCGACCTGTACTTCCTGTACCCGGGGCGGCCCGCGGAGCAGTCGCAGGTGGGTCTCAGCGGCTGCGAGAGCGTCGGGGCGCCCGGACGGGCACCCGGGCAGCTGTCCGACGACCTGGTCGCCGCCCTGCTCCCCCTCGCGCCCGGACCCTGGCGGACCCGATTCCCGAGTCCGTGACCGGACACCCGGTCCCGGACGGCGTTGAGCCGCTGCCGAGCTGAGGCTTCCACCTGCACCTGCGGTCGGGTGGGGGGCGGGTCCACAGGCTGACGACGGCGATGCCCCGGTCGGGGACAGTGACGGCAGCCCGCCACCGTGGCCAGCGACGACACAGGAGACCGACCGGCGATGACAGGCCCCCACTCCTGGAGCTGGCCGGACCCCCGCCCGGGTCACGCCCACTCCGAGACGACAGCCGGCGGCACCGTCGTTGCAGGAGAGCCGGTGTCGTGGATCCGGATCGTCGTTGCGTTCGTGGTCGCGGTCGTCCTCGACGGCGTGTGCTCGGTGCTGGAACTCATCGGCGGGTTCTCCTCGCCGGCGACGTGCGAGGTGGCGGCGACCGCGTACCCGTGGGTGAAGGTGGTCGGCGGCGCGTTGGTCCTCATCGCTCTCGTCGTGCCGCTGCTGGTGTGTCCGCCGCGTCCGACGTGGGTCCGCCACCTCGCTCCCGTGATCGGCGTCGCCGGCCCACTCTGCTTCGAGTGGTTCCTGATCACCAACGCTCAGCGAGGTCTCTGCTTCTGATCCAGCCCTCGGCACTTCCCGAAGGCGGTGTCACCCCGATACCGCCGGGCGCGCGGCGAGATCTGCTGCCCGGACGTGCTCGCCGCGTGGACGTCACCGACGCGGCGGCGGGCCGGCCTCACCGTGGGCCCGTTCGAGTCGAGCTGTCCCGTCACCTCCGCGGACGGGTCCACCGAGACCGGCCCTGACCGGGCCGGTGCGCCCACTGCGGCCGCTGGGCGGGCACCGGCCGGACTGAGCCGGTCCTCGCGTGGGCGTCGAGTCCGGTCACTCCAGTGCACGGCTGAGCCGGACGTCCTCCTCGCCGTACCCGAGGGCGGCGTAGAAGGCGCGGGCCCCGGTGTTCGCGGACCCCGTCTCGAGACTGACCCGCCGCAGCCCGCGGTCCCGCACCCATGCCTCGGCCGCGGCCATCAGCGCCCGACCGGTTCCGACCCGCACCCCGGTCTCGGCGACGGCCAGCTCACCGACGTAGCCCTCGACCTCGCCGGTGAAGTGGGTGCGCTCGGTCACCGTCACGAAGCCGACGACCTCGCCGTGGTGCTCGGCGACGAACACCGCCCGGTCGTCGGCGCCGGCACCCGCCACCGACGACGCCACCCAGCCCTGGACGGCCGCCGCGACGTCCTCGGGGTCCCGCCAGCTCGCGACTCCGATCCTCAGGCGCTCCCCCAGCACCAGCACCGCGGCCCGATCAGCCGGCCGGTAGGGACGGACGCCGAGGCACGTGCGCGACCCCTCGTCGCTCAGAACCGACTCAGGACGCGGGTGCGGCTCTTGACCACTCCGGCACACGAGCACAGTCTGCGGCTCAACAGCCCGGTACGAACAAGGAGTCATCCGGCTGGATCGGTCAGGCAAGGACGCGTTCTGATCATGGCTCACGTGTGGGCGATGTGCCGGCCCGCTCCTCCAATGCTGGTGACCCGGCCGTCGGGTGACCTTCGCCGGGCCTGGGTCCTCGCCGGGTGTACCGCTCTGGGCGCGCTCACCACGGGCTGCACCCAGACCCACGACGCGGGACCGGGCACCGCCGGTGGGTCACCGGTCGCGGCCGGGTGTGCGGTGACCACTTCGTCGCCTACCTCTGCCACCCCGCCGCCACCACCGATCCGACGATGCGCGCGAGCGGCCGCATGTCCGCCGGGTCCACCACGAAGCTCTTCCGGTGGATCCCGAACGGCGGCGACACCCTCGTCATCCGCGGCGCCGAGACAGCATCGCGACGCCACTTCACCCAGACGGTCGCCGGCATCGGCGGGGGCCAGTTCCCCAGTGTTCCGGTCGTCCCCGGCAAGGGCGGCTGGACCCTGACCGAGAGCATCGCCGCGCACCGTCGGCGCGATCACCATCCCGGTCACGACGGCGCTGAAGACCTGACTGGCACCGTGCTCTCCGGGACGGTGGCTCTCCGCGGCCGGCGCTCCGTCACCGGGTACGGACTGCGGGCCCAGCTGTACTGACTCACGGCCGGGTCGTGGAGCGGTAAGCCGGTCGCGACCCGCCGGTACGGTGGCCACGCCGGCGACCGGGCAACTCCAGGAGCTGTCCGCGATGCGTGATCCACGAAGCCGGGAGCCCGGGACAGGTGGCAGCGGGAGCGCGCCGCCGACCGTCACCCCGGTCCTCGTGGCCGAGCTGCTCGCCGCGGGCCAGCGAATGCCGGTGTACGTGCACGTCATCGACCACCCTGACGCGCGCGTGCTCGTCGACACCGGACTGACGCAGCTGCACCCGGCGGTGGCCGACATGGATCCACGCCTGGTCGTACCGGGCGTGCTGGCCAACCTCGACCTGTCCGGCATCGACCTCGTCGTCAACACGCACCTTCACTTCGACCACTGCGGCGGGAACCACCTCTTCACCGGCAGGCCCATCTACGTCCAACGACGGGAACTGGACGACGCCCGGCAGGACGGCTACACGATCCGCGAGTGGGTCGACGCGCCCGGCGTGCAGTACGTGCCCGTCGACGGCACGCTCGAGGTGCTGCCGGGACTCCGGCTCCTCCCGGCGCCGGGCCACACCCCCGGCTCGCAGGTGATCGTCGTCGAGACGGGGGGCCGTCCGGTCGTGATCGGCGGCGACACGGCGGTCGTCTTCGCGGAGCTCGACGAACCGCGCACCGAGGGCCAGCGCCTGGTCCGCGCGCTCGACCCCGGGGAGGTCTGGCTCGCACACGAGCACCAGCCGTGGCGGCCGCAGGTCGACCGGCGCGGCTGATCCGGGGCGGGCGACGGTCCACGACGCCGCCGGCGGCTCCCCCACACACCGCCCCGACCTAGTGGCTGACCGGCTCGGCGAGGACCTCGCGCACCGTCCGCGGCTCGCGGCCGAGGAGGGTGGCGAGCAGGGGGTCGGTCCCGGCGAAGAAGCCCGCCGCGGCCGCCTGGTACATGCCGAGGGTGAAGCGGGCCACGGCTTCCGGCCGCCCCGCGGAGAGCTGGGCGGCGACCCACTCGTCCGGGTCCACCACCACCCTCTCGACCGGGCGCCCGGTCAGCTCCGACGCGATCCGGGCGACGTCGGCGAAGGTCGGCGCCGCGTTCGCGGTGAGGGTCGTCGGACCGTCGTACGCGCCGTCCGAGGCGAGGACGGCCGCCGCCGCCTCGGCGGCGTCCTCCCGGGCCGTCCACGACACCGGCCCGTCCGCGGGCACGGTGATCACGCCGGTCTCGCGCCACGGACCGGCCAGCCAGGCCAGGCTGTGGGCGTAGAAGCCGTTGCGCAGCGAGGTCCACGGCACCCCGGACCCGGCGAGCAGCGCCTCGGTGGCGGCGTGGCCGCGCCCGGGCCCGAACGGGCTGTCGGGGGCGGCGCCCTGGTGGCTCGTGTAGAGGATCCGGCCGACCCCGACGGCGACGGCCGCGTCGATCGCCGCGCGGTGCAGTCCCACCGCGTCGGCCCCCGGGTCGTTCGAGGACACCAGCAGCAGCTGGTCGGCGCCCGCGAACGCAGCGGGTAGGGAGGCGGGGTCGGCGTAGTCGCCGCGGCGCACGGTCACGCCGCGGTCGGCGAACCTCCTGGCCTTTGCGGGGTCGCGGACGGCGACGACGACGTCACCGGCCGACACACGCTCCAGGAGGTGGTCGACGGTCGCACCGTTGAGGGCACCGGTCGCCCCGGTGATCACGATCATGGTGTGTCCCTCGCTCGTATCGATGAAATCGACTTGACCGTACCAGTGGAAACACGACGGTAGCAGGATGGCGTTATCGTCGGAACGTGACCGAGGCGAGCACCCGCCGCGAGGACACCCGCTCGACGGTCGTCGACGTCGCGGCCCGCCTTCTCCGCGACCACGGCCCCGCGGCCGTCACGACCCGCGGGGTGGCCGAGGCGGCCGGGGTGCAGCCACCGACGATCTACCGCCTGTTCGGGGACAAGGACGGGCTGCTCGAAGCCGTGGCCGAGCACGTCATGGCCGCGTACGTGTCCGCGAAGGCCGCGACCGTCGCTGCGGCGTCAGCGGACGACGTCGACCCGCTGGACGACCTGCGCGCCGGGTGGCGGACCCAGATCGACTTCGGCGTGGCCAACCCGGCCCTGTTCCGGCTGCTGAGCGACCCGGACCGGGTGGCGGACTCCCCCGCGGCGCGAGCGGGCCGCGACGTCCTGGCGGCCCGGGTCCACCGGGTCGCGGTCACGGGCCGGCTCCGCGTCGGCGAGCGACGCGCCGTCGACCTCGTGCAGGCCGGCGGGATCGGGGTCATCCAGACGCTGCTGGCGACCCCGCCCGAGCAGCGCGACCCCGGTCTCGCCGACGCCATGTTCGAGGCCGTGCTCGGCCGGCTCCTCACCGACACCCCCGACCACACCGGGAGCGGAGCGGGCGGGACCACGGCCACGGCGGTCGCCCTCCGCGCCGTCGCGCCCGGACTCGACGTGCTCAGCCCCGCCGAGCGCCGGCTCCTGAGCGAGTGGCTCGACCGCGCGATCGACGCCCCGTAGGACGGCACCGTCGGGAGCGGTGTCGTTCCCGGGACCGGAGGCGGCGTGGGGCTACCTTCCCCAGCGTGACCGCCGGGACGCACCGGTGCCGGTGAACGGCGCCGGGCGGTGATCGCCCTCCTCGTCGGCTTCGGGCTGTCCCTGGTGCTCGGCCTGGTCGGGACGCGGGCATGGATCTCCCTGATGGCCGCCCGCGGGTACGGGCAGTACATCCGCGACGACGGCCCGGCGCACCAACGCAAGCAGGGTGTGCCGACGATGGGCGGCACGGCCGTCGTCGGCGCCGCGGTCGTCGCCTACCTGGTCGCGCACCTGGTGACGGCGACCCCGCTCACCGCGTCCGGGAGCCTCGTGCTGTTCCTGACCATCGGTCTCGGTGCGGTCGGCTTCGTCGACGACCACCTCAAGGTGTCCCGGAGGCGCAGCCTCGGGTTCCGCAGCGCGCCGAAGGCCGCGTGCCAGGTGGCGGTCGCGGTGGTGTTCGCCCTCGCGGTGCTGTGGTGGCCGGCGTCGGGGGGCACGGCGGTCGCGTCGCCGGCGGTGTCGTTCGTCCGGGACACCCCGCTGGTGCTGCCCGCCGCCGTCTTCGTGCTGTGGGTGCTGCTGATCACGGTCGGGACGTCCAACGCGGTGAACCTGACCGACGGCCAGGACGGCCTCGCCGGTGGCGCGTCGGTGATGGTCCTCGTCGCGTACGTCGTCATCGGGATCTGGGAGTCCGGGCAGAGCTGCGCCCGACCGGCCGCCGACCTGGCCCGCTGCTACCCGACCCGCGACCCGCACGACCTCGCGCTGGTGGCCGTCGTGCTGGTCGGTGCGCTGTTCGGGTTCCTGTGGTGGAACACCGCCCCGGCGAAGGTGATCCTGGGCGACACCGGTTCCCTCGCGCTCGGAGGGGCGCTGGCCGGACTGGCGGTCACCACCCGGACCGAGCTGCTGCTGCCGCTGCTCGGCGGGCTGTTCCTGATCGTCACGGCGTCGGTGATCATCCAGGTCGGCTGGTTCAAGCTGTCCGGCGGCCGGCGGGTGTTCCGGATGGCGCCGCTGCACCACCACTTCGAGATGCTCGGCTGGCGCGAGGTCACCATCACGGTCCGGTTCTGGATCATCGCCGTGGTCTTCGTCGCGACCGGGATGGGGATCTTCTACGCGGAATGGGTGATCCGGGCCTGAACCGGCGCGGCCGGTCGTCGGGCCACCGCCGGTGGCGCCTCACGGTCATTCGTGGCACGTCTGCACGAGTGGCGTGAAATGCCCGGTGAGCGGGTGGTTCACGCCACTTGTCGTCAGGCCACCAGTGGGCGCGGCGGAGGCGGGCTCAGTCGTCGCCGTCGGCCGCGGCGTCGTCCAGGCCGGCCCACGACGGGAGCCGCCGGCTCGCTGCCGCCCCGGCGGTCAGGCGTCCAGGTTGTCGAGCAGGAGGTCGGCCATCAGCTCCTGCTGAGCGGCAGCCTGGAGCTGGAGGGCGGCGAGCTGGCGGTGGTGCGCGGCGGTGGCCCTGAACCGCTCGGCGCTCTGCCGGTGGTCGCGGGCTTCGATCGGCAGCTTCGACTCCAGGGTGGCCACCTCGCTGACGGCCTGGATCCGCCTCGTGGTCTCCAGGAACCTGCTCAACGCCAGAGCGAAGTCCTCCGCGGCCTCGCGCGGGAGGTTTCCGAGATAGCTGTCGGGGGCCGCCGCCGGGGGGTCGTCGTCGCTCATGGACCGACCCTGGCCCGCTGTGGACGGGGCCGCAACCGGCTGGCCGTCGACACCCACCTCCGGACCGCCGGCGTCACCGCTGCGACCTCGGCGCGCTGAGACGTCGACTGATCGGCGGGGCGTGAGCACACTTCGGGCCACACTCCACGGGTGACTCCGCACCCCGATCCGACCTGGGTGCTGCGGCTGCCCACGAGCGGGACCGGGCCGCGACTCGCGGTCAAGGACTGCATCGACGTCGTCGGGACGATCACCGGCGGCGGCAGCCGCGCGGTCACCGCGACCGCGGTGCCCGCGTCCGCCGACGCACCCGTCGTCGCCCACGCTCGCGCGCAGGGTGCCCGCATCGTCGGGAAGACCGGCCTGGTGGAGCTGTGCCTGCGTGCCGACGGGCTCAACGCGTGGGCCGGCACGCCGCGCAACCCCCTCGACCCGGCGCGGATCCCCGGCGGTTCGTCCAGCGGGTCCGCGGTGGCCGTCGCCACCGGCGAGGCCGACGTCGCCTACGGCACCGACACCGGCGGTTCGGTGCGGGTCCCGGCGGCCTGCTGCGGCGTGGCCGGGCTGAAGACGACGGCCGGGCGGCTGTCCACGCTCGGGGTGCTCGAGCTGTCCCGCACCCTGGACACCGTCGGGATCCTGGCGCGCGACGTCGCCGGACTGGCGACGGGGATGGCGCTGGCCGAGCCGGGATTCACCGTGGCGGCCGCACCGGCCGGTGCCCGGCCGCGGGTGGCCCGGCTGCGCCCGGACGTCAGGTCGGTCGAGGTCGACGCGGCGGTGGACCGCGCCCTGGCCGCGGCCGGGGCAGCGGTGGTCGACATCGCGGTCCCCGAGTGGGAGCAGTGGTGCGTCGACGCCAACGACCTGATGGCGGCGGAGTACTGGGCGGCGCAGCGGCAGCACCTGCGTCACCCGGAGCTGCTCGAGCCGCGCCACGCGGCCGACATCGCCGCCGGGGAGCGGATCAGCGCCGCCCGGGTGGTCGCGTGTCGGCGGAGCGCGGCGCACGCGCGGGAGGTGCTCGGTGCGCTGCTGCGCGACGCCGACGTCCTGGCGCTGCCGACCCTCGAGGAGGAACCGCCCCTCCTCGGTGCGGCGGCGGCGCTGACCTGGCTGACCGTGCCGCTCAACCTGGCCGGTCTGCCGGCGGTCGCCCTCCCCCTGACCGCCGAGGGCGGCGTCATCCCGACCTCGCTCCAGCTGGTGGGGAGCTGGCTCGGTGAGGAGCAGCTGCTCGGCTGGGCCGCCGCCTTCTGAGTGCACACTCACCGGATGGACCGCTCGGCGGCAGCGCACGGCTCCGACTTCGACGTGGTGCGGTCCTTCGCCGCGTCCCATCCCGACGTGTCCGGCGGTCTCTGGTTCGTGGGGCCGCAGCTCAACGTCGGCCTGACGGTCATGCGGCCGCATGCCGCCGTCCTGCGCGCGCTGCTGCGCAGTCCCGATCAGGTCACCATCCGGCCGGTCCGCTTCACGACGGCCGAGATCGCTGCGGTCCGAGCCGAGGTCGAGCTGGTGGTCCGGGAGTCGGGCACGACGTGGCACAGCCTCGGCGCGGGTGTCCAGGCCGCCACCGCCGATCTCGGCCCGGAGGGTTCGACGCTGGCGTCGGAGCTGCACAGCAGGTTCGGTGACCGGGTCCGGGTGACCGTCGGCGGCCGGGCGTACCCACCGGACGGGGCGGCGGTCCCCACGCTGCCCGCGCCCGAAGCCACCCGGGAGTTCCCCGGGCTGCAGCTGCGCGCGGTCCTGACGACCCCGCGCGTCACGACCGGCCGGGTCTTCGACGGGACGGTGCACCTGCGCAACACCGGACGGACACCGATCCGGTTCGACACCGACCAGCCACTGGCCGCCCTCGTCATCGACGCCGGCCGGGTCGTGGGCACCTCCAGCGGGTGGTCGGCCGGGACCGGCCTGATGGTGGAGCTCGCCCCCGGCGCCGCCCGGGAGATCCCCTTCACCGGCGGCACGGCCGGCGGCAGCGGCGATCAGTACTCCACCCCACCCGGCTCCTACACCGTGCTGGTCACCGTCCCCCTCCGCAGCCGACCGTTCGGCGAGCTCGTCACCCCGCCGGTGCCCCTCGACGTGACCCCCGAGACACCGCAACCTCGGTAGGTCCCGTCCTCGGCGACGTCGACACAGGTCGTGGAGTCCGCGTGCGGCGGCGTCCTTGGCCGGCACCTGCGCCGGGTCGTGCGGGTTCCCGCACCGTGCCCCGGTCGCCGGTGACCGCCTTCACCCGGACCACCGTCAACCCCCCGGATCCGGTGTCCTCCACCGCGAGCGGGACCACCTTCCGGCTCAGCCGCCCCCGGAGTCGGCCCGCCGCGAGGCGGCGTGGCTCGATCGGCTGGTGTGGCCCGATCCGCACCGGGTGTCGGCGGTCGGTACGGCTCGATGTGGTGACCGCTGGCCGTGGCTGCTGACCAGCTCCATCTCGGCGCGCGGCGAGTGGGGCGCACAGCCGCCCGGCGCGAGCTCCCCTCCGGGCGACCGCCCGACAGCTCTCGCGGGAGCTCCCCTCAGTGGGGGTGGGGATGTCTGCGGGGCGGGCGGTCCCGGGGCGGTGCGCGGCCCGGGTGTTCGGCCGGCGTGGGCGCAGCTCAGGGAACGAGGACGACCTTGCCGAGGGCGGTGTGGGACTCGGCGAGCTCCATGGCGCGGATGGCCTCGGTGAGCGGGATCCGGGCGGCGACCTGGGCGGTGAGGGTGCCGTCGGCGAGCAGGCCGAAGACGGTGGTGAGGTCGGCCTGCAACCGGGTGCGGAACCGCCGGGGCCGGACCAGGTGCCCGGACCAGACGTTGTAGAAGCCGGCCGCGCGCCCGTCGGGAAGCAGGTTCCACCAGCCCAGCTCGAGGATCAGCCGCAGGAAGGCAGGCACCATCGGGCCGGTGTCCTTGAGCAGGGCGTAGCTGACGAGGGTGCCGCCCGGGGCGAGCAGGCCGTGGGAGCGGGTGAGGCTGGCTCCGCCGATGTGGTCGAACACGGCATCGACCCCGGCGGGGGCGAGGGAGCGGACCCGGGCGGCGAGGTCGGGGTCGGCGTAGTCGACCGGGAGCACCCCGAGCCCACGCAGGGAGTCGTGGTGGCGGGGGCTGGCGGTGCCGATGACCCGGACCCCGGCGTGGCGGGCGAGCTGGACCAGGGTGGTCCCGACCCCGCCGTTGGCGCCGTGCACGAGGATCGTCTGCCCGGGCTGGACCCTCGCGGCCCGGTGCAGCATCTGCCAGGCGGTGACGCCGTTGACGACGAGGGTCTCGACCTCGGCCGGGTCGAGGCCGCCGGGGACGGCGACGAGGTCGGCGGCCGCGACGACGGCGTGGCTGGTCCAGCCGCCGGTCTTGGTCAGCACGGCGACCCGGGTCCCGACCAGGGCGGCGTCGACGCCCGGGCCGACGGAGTGGACGGTGCCGACCAGGTCGTAGCCGGGGACGAACGGGAACGTCGGCTGCCCGGGGTAGCGGTTGCGGCGCATGGCCTGCTCGGCCATCGACACCCCGCTGGCCTCGACCTCGACCACCACCTGTCCGCGACCCGGCGCGGTGAGCGTCCGTGTCCGGACCTGCAGCCCGGCGGGCTCGACGACCCCCGGCAGGACGACCTCGGTGACCGTGACCGCCGCCGGAGCGGCGGAGGCGGCGTCCCCGGACGACGGAGCGCCGGCGGTGGTGGACCGGGGGGCGGTGAGGGCCGTGGTCATGGGGTTCTCCTGGGAGCCGACGCGGTGGACCTTGTCCTTACACCGAGAAGGTAACCCGTCCCCTGACACCTGTAAAGTGACCCTTGTGACCACTGCCGTGGACCGGGTCAAGAACCGCCGCGGCGAGGGTGGCCGGCTGCGCGCGGACATCCTCCGCGCGGGTGCGGAGCTCCTCGACGAGACCGGGCAGGAACAGTCGGTGACCCTGCGCGCGGTCGCCCGACGGATCGGGATCGCCGCACCCTCGATCTACGAGCACTTCCCCAACCGGGAGGCGATCCTCTTCGCCGTCGTCGCGCAGGCCTTCGCCGAGCTCACCGGCCAGCTGCAGACCGCCCCGGCCGCCGCCGGCGATCCCCTGGGCCGCCTCGTCGCCGTCAGCACCGCCTACCTGGACTTCGCCCGCCACCACCCCCAGCGCTACCGGGTCATGTTCGGCGGGGTCTGGGACGTCACCGACGCCGTCACCGCCGACGCCGTCACCTCGGCCGACGCGGCTGCCCTCGGCCGGGACGCCCTCACCGTCTTCGTCGACGCCCTCCGCGCGTGCATCACCGCCGGCGTGTCGGCCAGCACCGACCCCGACGGCGACGCCGTCGCGCTCTGGGTGGCCCTGCACGGCCTCGCCCATCAGCAGGCGGTCATCCCGCACTTCCCCTGGCCCCCCGGTCTCGCGGACCGGCTCGTCCACCGCGTCGCCCTCCTCACCGCCACCGGCTGAACCGCGTGCCCTCGGGGCGCCCGGACACGGGTGGCGCCAGGCGCTGGCTCACCCCGAACCGGCCAGGGCGGTCAGCAGCGGGGACAGCCGACCCGCGGCGGCCGGGTCGACCTGCACGGCCTCGACGAGCAGGGCACCGACCGCGGCCTGCAGCGCCCGCGAGAGATCGGCGGCGTCGAGGGTCCCGGCCAGGCTGAGCTCGAGGGGGGCGCGGGTAGCGGCGGGGAGCTGGTCGGCACCCTTCGCGTACGACGGCGGGAGCCCGAGGCGAAGACAGGCCAGGGTGAGGACGAGGTCGCGCAGAGCGCTGATCCACTGCTCGGCCTGCCACGGTTTC
>CAXSIB010000002.1:0-25616 GCA_964237095.1 uncultured Actinomycetales bacterium | reverse complement strand
CCGTAGCCGACCGTGCTGATGGTGCTGATCGCCCACCAGAGGGCGTCACCGAACGTGGTGATGGTGGCTCCGCGGTGACCTCGTTCGGCGTCCAGGGCGGCCAGACCTGCGCACAGGACGACCAGGGTCCCGGACGCGATGACGTACACGACCACTCGTCCCCGCAGCGACCGGCTGCCGCTGCGGTCGAGGAACCGGATGAGGGTGACGAGCCGGAGCAGGCGCAGCGGCCGCAGCACCGGCAGGGCGACCATCAGCACGTCGGGAATGTGCCGGACCGCGTAGGGCAGCCGCGGGTCGGCGATCGTGAAGCGGATCACGACATCCACGACGAACAGGAGCCAGGTGGCCGCGTCGATCACGGAGCAGACCCGTCGACCTCCGCTGCCGACTCCGGGGTCGAGGACCGGGATGGCGTAGGACACCAGGAACACGACCGCGGCGCCGGCCAACGGCCAGTCGGTGCGGCCCTCCCAGCGCTGCACCCGGGTCGAGCGAGTCCGGGCCGATGATTCCACCGCGGTCCGAAGTGCTGGTTCGGAGGTCACCGGTCGAGACAACCACTCCCGGACCGCCGAGGCGTCGGTACCGCCTCTTCCGGTGGGCACCCTGGTGGTCCGACACGGTGGAGGGCAGGTCAGTCGGGACCGGGTCGACCCGAGCCGGTCGTCACGGCCAGCCGCGGAGCAGCAGCCGTTGCCCGCGGTCGGCGGCGGCCAGGGCGGCGGCGACGTGGTCGACGACGTCGGCGGGCAGGTGGGTGCGGTCGGCCCACACCAGGCCACTGCACTTCGCCGGCTCGGCGACGACCGGGGTGCCGTCCCAGGCGTCCACGGTGAAGAACAGGTGCAGGTACTCGCGGTCCGCGGCGTGCTCGGCGGCGGTGTGCACCACCACGGCCAGCCGGCACGCCGCCGCGTCCACGGTGATCGCCAACTCCTCGCGGAGCTCGCGCCGCAGTCCGCTGACGGCGTCCTCACCACCGTCGAGGTGCCCGGCCGGGAGGCTCAGCTCCCCGTCGCGGTAGCCCGTCCCCGCGCGGCGCAGGAACAGGACGCGGTCGTCGACGGCGAGGATGCCTTACACCGCCGCCGCCACACCGAACCGCTCCACGGGCACCGTCGGACGGTAGGCGGTCCGGCGCGGCCGGCTCGACACCCGACTCCCGAGCTCCGACGCGAAGGGAGGGACGGCCCGCCCTGGGCCGTCCCTCCGTCACCGTTCGCGCCGTCGGCTCAGCTGCGGGCCAGGCGGGGCGCCCGCACGAACGTCGCGACGAGGGCGAGGGCGATCACCAGGAACCCGGCCGCCGCGGCGAAGGCGTGGTCCGCGCCGTACTGGAAGGCGTGGGCGGCCTGGACGACGGCACCGGCCCCGGCGAGGTGGTCGGCATGCCGGCTCGCGGCGCCGAACACCGTGACCAGGATGGAGACACCGAGGGTGCTGCCCAACTGCTGGGTCACGTTGATGAGCCCGGACGCGGCGCCGGCGTCGACCCGCGGGACCCCGGCGAGGGCCGCGGAGGTGAGGGTGATGAACGACATCCCGTTGCCCGCGCCGAAGAGGACCAACCAGGCCAGCACCGGGGCGTAGGACGAGCTCAGCGTGAGCTGGCTGGCGCCGAGGAGCCCGATCGTGGCGAGGCCGATGCCGGTGAGGGCCAGCACCTTGCCGTTCACCCGGTGCACGAGAACCCGGCTGGTGAGCTGGGAGACGGTGAAGACCGTCAGCGGCAGCGGGAGGAACGCGAACCCCGCCTCGAGGGAGCTGTAGCCGAGCCCGTCCTGGAGGAACTGGGTGAGGAAGAAGAACATCCCGTACATCCCGGCGAACAGCAGCCCACGCGAGACGTTGGCACTGGTACGGCTGCTGTCGGCCAGCAGGCGCAGTGGGGTGATGGGCTCCTCGGCGCGCAGCTCGGTCCGGACGAACACGGCGAGCAGCACGATCCCGGCGATGAAGGCCGTGAGCGTGCGGGCGTCGGTCCAGCCTCCCGAGGCGGCGTTGACGAACCCGAACACCAGCGAGCCGATGCCCAGGGTGGACGTGAGGGCGCCGGCCAGGTCGAAGCGGCCGCGCTTGCGGGTGGTCTCGGGCAGGACCCGGGCGCCGAGGGCGAGGACGACCGCACCGATCGGCACGTTGACGAACATCACCCAGCGCCAGGACGCCCACTCGGTGAGCATCCCGCCGGAGACGAGGCCGATGGCGCCGCCGCCGATCGAGACCGCGGTGAAGTAGCCGAGGGCGCGCAGGCGCTCGCGGCCTTCGGGGAACATCGTGGTCAGCAGAGCCAGCGACGACGGTGCGGCGAGGGCGCCCCCGACCCCCTGCAGGGCGCGGGCGGTCAGCAGGAACCAGCTCTGGGTGGCGAATCCCCCGACGAGGGAGGCGACGGTGAAGACGGCGATGCCCGCGAGGAAGGTGCGGCGGCGCCCGAGGAGGTCACCGGCGCGGGCGCCCAGCAGCAGCAGGCCGCCGAAGGTGAGCAGGTAGGCGTTCAGCACCCATGACAGCTCGGTGGGGCTGAAGTGCAGTGCCCGCTGGATGTCCGGCAGGGCGACGTTCACGATCGTGCCGTCGAGGACGACCATCAGCTGGCAGGTCAGGATGACGGCGAGCACCAGCGTCGACCGCTGCACCCGGCCGAGGCGGGAGGCGCGCGGCGAGCGGTGGCTCGGCCGGCGAGCGGTGTCCGGGGCGACGGCGACGACGGGATCGGCAGGTGCTGGAGGGAGTGGGGCGAGGGCGACAGACGTGTCAGCAGACATGTCGATATCCAGACCTTGGAGACGTAGAGTGGCACAAGCGGAAGCTTCCTCCGGTAACTATACGGAGGGTCCGTCCGGTTATGCAAGTCTTCGAGGAACTGGCTGACGGGACGGGGTCGCGGGAGGATGGCGGGCGTGAGCGCTGAACCGTCGACGACGACCCGTCCCCTGCGCGCCGACGCCCGCCGCAACCGCGACCGCCTCGTGACGGCCGCTCGCGCGGTGCTGCTCGCCCGCGGTGGGGACGCGTCCATGGAGGAGATCGCCAAGGCCGCGGACGTCGGTGTCGGCACCCTGTACCGGCACTTCCCCCGCCGGATCGACCTGGTCGAGGCGGTCTACCGCGACGACGTCGACGCCCTGGTGGCGAGCGCCGACGAGGCGACGAGTGGGGCCGAGCCGTGGGAGGCCCTCGTCACCTGGCTGGACGGGTTCGTCCGCTACGCCCAGTCCAAGCGCAACCTGCTCACCGAGCTCCACGAGGCCTTCGAGAAGGACCCCGGCCTGGCGCTGAGCTCCCGCGACCGCCTCCGCCGCGCCGTCGGCCTCGTGCTGGCGCGCGCCCAGGAGGCCGGCGTCGCCCGGACGGACATCGACGGCGCCGACGTCATGCAGCTGATCAGCGGCATGTGCATGGCCCGCGACGCCACCCTCGACCAGAACGAGCGACTGCTCCGCCTGATCCTCGACGGCATCCGCGTCGGCTGACGACCGGCGTGACACCGGCCCCGGTGTGGCGCCTGCCGACACTGTGGGTCCTGGCGGCGGCGGTCTTCGCCGCGATCACCACCGAGGTGCTCCCGGTGGGGCTGCTCCCCCAGATCAGTAACCGCCTCGGGGTGAGTGAGTCCCGCAGCGGGCTGCTCGTGTCCGCGTACGCCGTCGTCGTCGCGGCCGCGGCGATCCCGCTGACGGCGGTGGTGGGCCGGTGGCCCCGGCGGGCGGTGCTGGCGGTCCTGCTCGCCGGCTACGCGGCCAGCAACGTGCTGTTCGCGGCCACCCACACCTACGGCGTGGCGCTCGGGGCCCGCGTCCTGGGCGGCCTCGCCCACGCCGGACTCTTCTCCGTGGTCATCGCGGCCGCGGTGGACGTCGTGCCACCGTCGCGGGCGGGCCGGGCCGTCGCGTTCGTGAGCGCCGGCAACGTCGTCGGACTGGCCCTCGGGGTCCCCCTCGGCACCGCGCTGGGCTCCGCGGTCGGGCTGCGGGCGACCTTCGCCGCCGCCGCCGCGCTCACCGCGGTACTGGCCGTCCTGACCCGCCTGGTGCTGCCCCGCGGTATACCTCCCGCGACCACCGCGGCCGACCCGGTGCTGTCCGCGGTCCGCCGGGGGCCGCTGCTCACCGTCGCGCTGACCGTCGCCGTGCTCACCCTCGGCCACTACACCCTTTACACCTACATCGCCCCGGTCCTCCTGTCGGCCGGGGTCGCCGCGGGTGCGGTCAGCGTGGTCCTGTTCGGGTACGGCGCCGCCGGCGTGCTGGGGCTCGCCCTGGCCGGGCTGGTCGTGGACCGCCGCCCCGCGCGCGGACTGCAGGGTGCGGTCGCCCTCACGGCGCTGTGCGTGCTCGCGGTCGGCCTCACCCGGGCCTCGACGGCGGCCACGGTGACCGCCGTCGTCGTGTGGGGGGCGGCGTTCGGGGCCCTGCCGACCCTGCTGATGACCGCCGCGCTGAAGGCCGCCCCGCAGTCCCCCGACGCCGCGCCCGCGGTCGTGAACACGACGTTCAACATCGGCATCGCCGGGGGCGGGGTGCTGGGTGCCCACGAGCTCACCGCCGGCGGCCCACCGCTGCTCGCCGTCACCGGGGCGGCGCTGATCGCCGTCGCCCTCGCCCTCCTCGTGGTCGGTCCCGCGGCCGCCGGACGCCGCCGGCGGCGTTGACCCGGGACCGGGCGGGCCCCGTCGGCGCGCGCGGTGTGGTCGACTCCGGCGGTGACGAGCCCGGGATCGGCGGGAGACGTGCGGCCGTCGACGGTCGAGGCGATGCACGACCGGGTGCGGCCCGAGGACCAGCTCGCGCGGCTGTTCGCGTCGGGGTGGCCCGCGTTCATCGGCGCCGACCGGGAGGTCCAGGCGCACATCGGTCGGGTCCGGGACCTGTTCGCCGATCTCGAGCTGGTCGCGCTCGACGGCGACGGCGTGCTGGTCGGCGCGGTCTGGGGGGTCCCGATCCGGTGGAGCGGGGACCCGGCCGAGCTGCCCGCCGGGTACAGCGGCACCGTCACGGAGTCCGTCGCGGGCCACGACCGCGGTGACGTCCCGGACACCCTCGTGGTGATGGCCGCGCAGGTCCATCCCGAGCGCCGCGGACTCGGCACCGCCGGGATCCTCCTGACGGGCATGAACGATCTCGCCGCCGCCCGGGGCCTGGCCCGGGTGGTCGTGCCCCTGCGCCCGACGCTCAAGGCCCGCTACCCGCTGACGCCGATCGACCGGTTCGCCCGGTGGACCCGGCCCGACGGCTCCCCGCTCGACCCGTGGCTGCGGACCCACCACCGCCTCGGCGCCCGGGTCGTCGCGACGACCCCGCGGTCCCAGACCATGACGGGCACGGTCGCGGAGTGGGAGACCTGGACGGGGCTGGTGTTCCCCGAGAGCGGGACCCACGTCGTGCCCGATGCCCTGGCCACGGTGGCGATCGACCGTGCCGCCGACACCGGGGTTCTCGTCGAGCCGGGCATCTGGGTCCGCCACCGCTGAGCGCGGGATCATGTGCCCGTGAACGCGATGGCGACGCCCGGGGGCTCATTCGGTGAGGCCGCGGCCGCCTACGGGCGGGCGCGCCCGTCCTACCCGGCGGCGGCGGTGGACTGGCTGCTCCCGGCGCAGGCCCGCCAGGTGCTCGACCTCGGCGCGGGCACCGGTCAGCTCACCCGCGGTCTGCTCGACCGCGGCCTCGACGTCACCGCCGTCGAACCGTCGGACGGGATGCGCGCCGAGCTGCACCGGGTCCTGCCCGGGGTGCGGTGCCTGCCGGGTCGCGCGGAGTCCATCCCGCTGCCCGATGCCAGTATGGACGCGGTCCTGGTCGCCCAGGCGTGGCACTGGGTCGACGGGCCGCGGGCCGCAGCCGAGGTCGCCCGGGTGCTGCGCCCCGGCGGATGGCTGGGGCTGGTGTGGAACATCCGCGACGAACGCGTGGACTGGGTGGCCGCCCTCGGCCGGCTGCTGCACCGCGGGGACGAGCAGGACCTCGGCAGCGACGACCCCGACGTGGGCGCGCCCCTCGGCCCGGTCGAGCGGTTCGACGTCGCCTGGGCCCAGCCCCTGACCCGAACCGACCTGCTCGACCTCGTCGCCTCCCGCAGCTACGTGATCACCATGCCGGCCGACGATCGAGCCGACCTGCTCGCCGCGGTGCAGCGGCTGCTCGACACCCACCCCGACCTGGCCGGCCGTCCGCTCATCGACCTGCCGTACCTCACCCGGTGCTCACGGGCGGCCACGGTCGATGGGGAGGAGCGCTCCGCACGCGCTCAGCGGGCCGTGGGGCGGCCGTCCGGCGGAGAAGCCGCCGGTCGGGCCACGGTGGCCGGGCGCGGTGAGGTCGTGGGCCGGTGACGGAGCGCGCGCTGAGCTTCGGGGCGGTGGCGTCGGCCTACGAGCGGTTCCGACCCGGCTACCCGGATCGGATCCCGGACGAGGTCCTCGCCTACGCCGGGACCCCGTTGCGGACCGCGCTGGAGATCGGGGCCGGCACCGGGAAGGCCACCCGCGTGTTCGCCGCGCGGGGGATCACGGTGACCGCGACCGACCCGGACGCCGCGATGCTCGCCGAGCTGCGCACCCACGTGCCGTCGACGGTCTCGATCGTCCAGGCCGCGCTGGAGGACCTGCCCGGCACCCGCACCCACGACCTGGTGTTCGCAGCCGCGTCCCTGCACTGGACCGAGCCGGTCCACCGCTGGGCGCGGGTGGCGGCGCTGCTCGCCGACGGCGGGGTGTTCGCGGCCTTCGGCGGCCAGCTCGAGCTCGACGACCCCGCCGTCGCCGCGGCCGTCCGGGCCGTCCGGGTCCCGTTCCTCCCCGAGGACGACGTCCCCTCCCCGGACGGGACGCCCGCAGGTGCTCCGATGCAGTGGCCGGGCTCCGAGCTGTCCCGGTCCGACCGCTTCGTCGACGTCCGCCAGCTCATCGTCGAACGCCGGCTGGTGCTGTCGGCGGCCGAGTACACCGGGCACCTGTCGACGATCTCGGCCTACCTCGGCCTCCTGCCGGCGGTCCGGGCCGAGCTCTTCCAGCGGCTGCTGGCGGTCCTCCCCCCACAGGTGACCCTGAACGCCGACATCACCCTGCACCTGGCCCGGGTGGCGGACCGAGCAGGTGCCCGGCGCGGGCTCTGAGGTAGCGCTGCTCGGGCAGGCTGGTGGCCAGGTCCGCCGCCCGGCGGTAGTGGGTGAGCGCTCCGGCGGTGTCACCGGACATCTCCAGCAGGTGTGCCCGGACCGCCAGGCCCCGCTGGCTGTCGCGGAGGGCGGGGGCGACGCCGTCGAGGACGGCGAGCCCGTCGGTGGCGCCGTGCGCCATCGCGGTGGCGACCGCCCGGTTGAGCCGGACGACGGGGTTCCCCGTCATCGCCTCCAGGAGTGTGTACAGGCTGAGGATCCGGGCCCAGTCCGTCGCGTCGGCGGTGGGAGCCCGGTCGTGGACCGCAGCGATCATGGCCTGCAGCTGGTACTCCCCCACCGGGCCCTGCTGGGTCGCCGCCGCGATCAGGGCCAGCCCCTCGGCGATCTTCGCGGCGTCCCAGGACCCGCGGTCCTGCTCCGGCAGCGGGATCAGGTCACCGGCCGGGGTCACGCGGGCTGCCCGCCGGGCGTCGGTCAGCAGCATCAGGGCGAGCAGGCCGGTGACCTCCGCGTCCGCGGGCCGGCTCAGCCGCAGCAGCCGCGCCAGGCGCACGGCCTCGTCGGCGAGGTCGACCCGCACCAGGGCGGCACCGCTGCTGGCCGTGTGTCCCTCGGTGAAGACGAGGTAGACCACGTGCATGACCTGCCGCAGTCGCTGGCCGAGCTCGGCCGCCGCGGGGAGCGCGAACGCCGCCCCCGAGGCCGCGACCGTGCGCTTGGCCCGGCTGATCCGCTGGGCCATCGTCGTCTCCGGGACCCCGAACGCCCGGGCGATCTCCGCGGTGGTCAGGCCGCCGACCGCGCGCAGGGTGAGGGCCACCGCCGAGGCCGGGGTCAGCGACGGGTGGCAGCACATCGTCAGCAGCAGCAGCGTGTCGTCGGACGCCGCCACCTCGGCGCCGGCCGGCTCGCGCAGCAGCACGGCGACCTCGCGCTCGCGGCGGGCCGCGGCGCTGCGCATCTCGTCCACGGCCTTGCGGGCCGCGACCGTCAGCAGCCAGAGGCGTGGCTCGGCCGGGCGCCCCTGCTCCGGCCAGGTCCGCACCGCGGTGACGAGCGCCTCCTGCACCGCGTCCTCCGCGGCCGACAGGTCGCCGAGCCGCCGCGCGAGCACCCCCAGGACCTGCGGCGCGAGAACACGCAGCAGGGCCTGGAGGTCTGGGTCCCGGTCCTCGGGCCGGTCCTCGTCCCGGTGCCGGTTCGGACCGGTCAGGGCCGGCCCCTCGCGGTGTGCAGGTAGGCGGCCATCCCCTCCGCGTCCGCCGGGGAGTCGTCCATGATCCGGCGCAGGTGGACCGGCTGTCCCGTCGGGCGGCCCCCGCGACCCGGCACCGCGGACACCGCGCCCGCGATCTCCACCGCCCGGGCCTCGCTCTCCACGTCGACGATCTGGTAGCCGGCCAGCCATTCGGTAAACTCCGCGAACGGCCCGGTCGTCACCACCGGCGCGGTCCCGTCCGACCGCACCACCATCGCGAGGTCCGGGCCGGTCAGGATGGTGGACTCCACCAGCTCACCGCGGGCCGCCAGCTCGTCGTGGAGGCGGGTGTAGTGGTCCAGGTGGGCCTGCACCTCCTGCGGTGTCCACCGGTCCATCGGGGTCGGGTCCGCGCCGTCCTCGAACGTCACGCCGACCAGGTACTTCGCCATCGCGGTTCCTCCTGCTCCCGACGCCCGGGCGGCGCCGTCACCGGGTGGACGTCGCCGACCGCCGATTCTCGACATCGCCGTCTCCCGACAGCGCCGTCTCCCGACGCCGCCGTCTGTCGACGCCGCCACGTCCCGGACATCGTCGCGGGCCGGGCGTCCGCCCGGACCCGACCGCCACCGTCCGCCCGCGACGGGACCCGGGTCAACCCCGCCGGCCGCCCTCAGCGCTCGAGGTTCTCCAGGTCCGCCAGCAGGCCCGGGTGGGTCGGCTCCCAACCGAGCACCGCGCGGGTGTGGATGCTGGACGACGGCTGGTCCATCGCGAAGATCGGTCCGAAGGGGCCGTAGGTGTCCTCCGGGACCGACTCCACCGGCAGCCCCAGCCGACGGCCGATGACCGCGGCGATGTCGGCCACCGCGTCACCCTCGTCGGCCACGGCGTGCCAGGACGTGCCGGCGGGCGCGGACTCCCGGCACCGACGGCGTTCCCGCCGACGCGGTCATCGTGACCACCCGGTACCAGGTGTTCCCGCTGGCCGACCAGGACATCCCGCCGACCGCTCCCACACCGTGACCGTCCCCGACGACACCGCCCCGGTCGCTCCCGACGGGGTCGCCACCGACGGGGTCGCAGCACGCGCCGAAACGTCGCCGTCCGGGCCGACCGCCGCCGCGGCGTCGACCGCACCCGGGGCCGGGTCGCGGCGCGGGTTCACCGCGCTGCTGGTCGCGGAGACGGTGTCGACGGCCGGGACCCGGATCTCGCAGCTCGCCCTGCCCTGGCTGGTCCTGACCACGACCCACAGCCCGGTCACCACCGGTCTCGTCGGGCTGGCGGAGATCACCCCCTACGCGGTCCTCCAGATCCTCGGTGCCCCCCTCGTCGACGCGCTCGGGGGGCGGCGGATCGCCATCGCCGGCAACCTGCTCGCCGCGGCCGCGATGGCGCCGTCCCGGTCCTGTGGGGCATCGGCCACCACGACCTCCTGCCGCTGCTGGTCCTCGTTTTCGTCGCCGGCGTCGCCCGCGGACCGGCGGACTCCGCGGCCCAGGTCATGGTCCCGGCGGTCACCACCACGGCCGGAGTGGGGATCGACCGCGGAGTCGCTCTCCTGGACGGGGCCGGCCGCATCGCAAACCTGCTCGGGGCCCCCGCCGGCGGGGTCCTCATCGGCGTGCTCGGACCTGCGAACGTGGTCGCCCTCGACGCCGTCTCCCTCGCTGTGGCCGCCGTCCTCCTGCTGTCGTTGGTCCCGCGCAGCGCAGGGGCCACCACGGAACGGACCGGGGACGAACCCGATGGCGGGCTCGACGTGGACACCGCGGGCCACCTCACCCAGCTCGGTGAGGGGTTCCGCTGCGTCGCGCGGCAACGGCTGCTCCGGTCGATCGCCGAGATGGTCGCGTTCACCAACTTCGCCGACGCCGCGATGTCCGGGCTCCTGCTGCTCCTGTGGGCCCCAACACCGCTACGGGGGCACCAGCCGGCTCGGGGTGGTCGTCGCCGTCTTCGGAGCGGGCGCGGTCGCCGGAACCGCGCTGATCGCCGCCCACGGCGCCCGCCTGCCGCGGCGGTGGACCTTCGCGGTCAGCTTCGCCGTCGCCGGGGCCCCGCGCTCGTCGTCCTCGCCCTGCCGTCGCCGCTGTGGGCCGTCCTCGCCGTGTGAGGACTGGGCGGGCTCGCCGCCGGCGCGATCAAGTCCCTCCTCGGCGCCGCGGAGTGTCAGACGGTGCCCCGCCCGCTGCAGGCGCGGGTCCTCGGCGCCGTCGGCGGCATCGCCTGGGCCGGCATCCCGTTCGGGGCGCTGCTGGCCGGCGTCCTCGTCGACGCCACCGGCCTGACCACCGCCCTCGTCGTCGGGGCCGCCGTCTACGGCCTCGCCACTCTCGACCCGTTCGTCCGGTCCGCGTAGGCCCTGATGGACCGTTCCGACCTGGCGACCGGGTCGACCGCGGTCACCACTCGGCGGGGTGGATGAAGCGGGCGGCGGGCTGCCCCAGCCATTGCGTGACCCGCATCGCGAGGTCCATGTCCGTCAGGCGCGCGGTCCGCAGACCGGTCAGCCGGCTCGGCGTGCAGCCGAGGGTCTCGGCCAGCTCCATCCACGTCAGACCGCGGTCCCGGCGCTGCTCGTTCAGCGCGCCGTGCAGCTCGCCGAGGTCCCAGCGGAGCCGACGGTCGGGTCCCGCCTCGACGAGTCGGACGTCGCCCACGTCGACCACCGGACCGGTGAGGAAGTCTTCCGGGGCCCGGCCGAGCCAGCGCAGCAGGAAGAGGGCGTACTGGCACGAGGTCGCTCCGCGGTCGCCGAGCCGCGAGACCGCCCCGCCGCACAGCGGGTGGTCGACACCCGGATCGTTCAGCTCGGACGACTGATCCCAGAGCTCGTCCGCGAGCTCGTACCAGCCCAGCCCCCGGGCGCGACGCTCACCGTCGAAGGCGGCGAAGAACTCCGGGAAGTCGAACACGGCCACCGCCGACACGATCGGGAAATTAGCACGGTCGGCGCCGGCGGAACAGGTGCTCAGCGGTGTTCGGTCCCCCTCCCCCCCGCCGGCCCCATCGGGGCGGCGCACGATCGGGGTCTCGACATTGACGTACCAGTGGCTGAACACCCCGTCGGTGAGAAACTTCCACACGCTGTGGTGGTCCCCGTCGCGGTGCAGCTGCAGCAACGTCGGCCCCGACCACGCGGTGTGCGGCCCACGGATGTACCCCGAGCGGGTGCTCGGCGAACGCGAAGGCCGAGCCCGGCTCGAGCAGGACCGCCAGCACACCCGCGTGGTCATCGACCACTGTCACCGGGTGCAGCAACCACACCCGGCCGTGGAACACCTCACGTCGGTCGATCACCCGGCCCAGCGGCAATGTCACCGCCGGAGTCTCCCCGACCAGCAGCCCCGGACGGAACATGGATCGGGTTGGATGCGGAGGTGCTCGAGGCCCCGGCTGGTCGCCACGTGACGGTGGCCGGGCACCGGCTGTTCGTCGACGAACGCGGTGACCCCGCCGCCCCACCGGTGCTGGTCGTGCACGGCGGGCCGGGCGAGGGCTGCTGGGACTTCATGAACGTCCAGGGTGACCGACTCGCCGGGAGCCTCCGGGTCGTCGGGGTCGACCAGCGCGGATGCCTGCGGTCGGATCCGCTGCCGGACGCAGCCACGCTCTCCCTCGACGACGTGGTCGACGACCTCGACGGGCTGCGCGAGGCACTGGTTATCTCCACGTGGGCGCTGCTCGGACACTCCTACGGTGGGAACCTCGCACTCCGGTACGCGACGGCCCACCCGGACCGGGTCGGCGCGGTGGTGTTCGAGAACCCGACCTGGGACGAGGCCGCTTTCACCGGGCACCTCCTCACTCGGTTGCTCCCGCTGCTCGACGAGACCGGCGACGTCGAAGGAGCCGACCGGTGCCGGAGTCTGCTCGCCGGCACCGGGGAGTCGAGCGTGGCCACCTTCTGGGCGCGCCAGACCCTGCTGGACTCCCTCGGTGACGTCCGCCAGGATCTGTACGTCCGCGACCGCGACGCCCACGCGGCCATGACGGTCCGGTACGAGACGACGACCCTCCCCGATCACCTGTTCCTGCGCGGGCTGCGTCACGGCCGAGCGCTGCTCGACAGCCCCGACTTCTGCACCTCGGTCTTACCCCGCCTCGCGCGGCTGGCGTGCCCGTCGCTGCTCATCCGCGGCGCGTACGACCCCGTCACCAGCGACCTCGAAGTCCGGGCCTACGCGGCGGAGCCCTGCACCCGGGTCGTGGTCGCTGACCGTTCGGCGCACTTCGTGCACTCCGAACAGCCCGACCTCTACGAACAGCTCGTCGTGAGCCACGTGGGTCGGACGCCCTCCGGCACGGCACGCTGACAGAGACCCGGCCGTCCGGGGCACCGGGCTAGCCTGCTTCCGTGCAGGTGCTGAGGATCGGTGTCCCATCCGACCTGCTGGCGAGGTGGCCGGGTGGTTCGCCCCCGACGTCCAGCCCTTCGTGGTGGCGGACGGGACGACCCTCGACTGCGCGCGACCGGATCGCCCGCTGTCCGACGAGGTGCGTGACACGTTCCAGCTCCACGGTGTCCCGGACGGCTCCTCCTGGGTCTGGTTGAGCGAGTAGGACTTCGTGTCCCTGCCGAGATCCAGGCGATCGGAGCTGCTCCGCGGGCGACGAGCGGCCGGGGCTCTGCTGGCCCCGAGCGTGCGCGCGTGGCCGGATCTCGCCGAGCGGGCACGAGGACAGGTCGACGGCCACCGGTTCGTCTGGTGGCCCTCCCTGCTGGCCGGGCACGAGGAGCGGGTGCTGGTCGCGTACATCGAAGAGGGTGGGCGACCGAGTCGCCACGGGGAAGTCACTGAGCGGACGTGGCAGCAGCTGCTGGCCGTACTGCCCGGAGCGCGAGCGCTGGCCGGGACGTTTCCGGGCGGCAGCGGGCCGAACTGCTTCGCCGCGGTGATGGCCGCCGCCGGCGTCCCCGGCGCCGCGTCGCTGTGGATGCAGCGCGATCCGTTCGAAGCGTGGCTGTCGGGGACGACGCAGGCCGGAGGTCGCGACGGCGACGTCGGGACGGTGCTGGTGTGGCGCTCCGCCGACGGGCTCGTCCAGCACGCCGCGGTCACCCTCGGCGACGGATGGGCCCTGCACAAGCCGTCCCAGGGGTGGATGAGCCCGACCAAGGTGCTGACGGTGGCGGAGGTGAAGCGCAGCGCCCGCGAGGTCGGCCGCCACCTGCACCGGTTCACGATCGAGCGCTGACACCCACCGTCGCCGGGACCGCCGCCCGCCGATCCCGTCCGCCACGGCGACCTGTCCGGCGTCGCCGCGCGAGTGGAGATCCACCGCACCCGGCTTGACTCGGGCTGTGGGAGCGCTCACGGTGGAGCGGTCACACCAACGACGGGAGGACACCGATGTCCGCACGACAGACCGGGCTCGCGATCACGGCGGCCCTGGCCCTGGCCGTACCAGGCGTGGGCCTCGCGATCCACCCCACCACGCGGACGACACCGGCGGCGACCCCCGCACGGGTCGTGGTGAAGGTCGTCCACGACGGCTGGCCCGACCCGATGCCCGCGTACGGGACCGACCTCGCGGCCCACGATCCCTCGATGGTGCAGGGCACCGACGGACGCTGGTACCTGTTCTCGACCCACGACGGGGTCCAGGTCCGGGTCTCCGGTGACCAGCAGCACTGGACGCGGCTGGCACCGGCGTTCCCGCACGGCGTCGCCCTCGCGACCCGGTACAACGGGAATGCGATGGAGATCTGGGCCCCGGACGTGTCCCGCCACCACGGCACGTACTTCATGTACTACGCGGTCTCGTCGTTCGGCTCGAACAACTCCGCGATCGGCCTCGCGACCAGTCCGAGCGCGGCCCCCGGGACCTGGACCGACCAGGGGCTGGTGTTCGCGACGAAGACCGGTGACACCCTCAACGCGATCGACCCGAACCTCGAGGTGGACCGGGACGGGCGCTGGTGGCTGACGTTCGGGTCCTTCTGGTCCGGGATCGGCCAGATCCGGCTCGACCCGGCCACCGGCCACCGCATCGGGGGCGACACCTCGGCACCGACGATCATCGCCTCGCGGCCGGACCTGCCGTCCCACGCCGTCGAGGCGCCGGTACTCGTCCAGCGGGCGGGCTGGTACTACCTGTTCAGCTCCTTCGACCTGTGCTGTCAGGGCGAGGCGAGCAGCTACCGCGAGATGGTCGGCCGGTCGCGGAGCCCGAAGGGTCCCTTCGTCGACGCCACGGGGCGGCCGCTGCTCGACGGCGGGGGCACCCAGGTCATCGGCACCCACGACACCGTGATCGGCCCCGGCGGTGGCAGTGTCATCAAGGTCCGCAACGGCTGGGAGATCGTCTACCACTACTACGACGGTCTCGACCAGGGCACCCCGCACCTGGCGATCAACCGGCTGGTGTGGGACGACAACGGCTGGCCGCACCTGGTCTGAGCCGGCGCGTGCAGCCGCACGGTCCGGGTCGCGTCAGCGGGCCGGCCCGGGGCGGCTGTGGCGGGGACTTCGAGAAGCGGCGATGAACTCCCGGGTCGGCTGCACCAGCAGGAGGGCCAGGATCGCGATGTCGACCGGAGCGCCCAGCACCGCGATGACCCGACTGGCGGGACTCAGCGGGGAGGTGACCGCGGTGATCGCGGAGACCACACCCTGCAGGCCGAGGATCGCGAAGACGAGCTGGACGATCCACGCCCACCGCCGCCCGGCGCGGATCTTGAACGCGAGCAGGAGGAAGAACACCGTGCTCGCCGCCACCACGGCCCCGAGGGACCAGTCCACGACCGACGCGATCACGTCGAGGTCGTGGGTCGGGATCGGCTGGTCGCCCGGGGTGGTCTGGCGGGCGGCGCCGGTCGCCAGCAGGTGCCGGAGCTCGTGGGTCGCCGTGAGGACGGCGAAACCCACGATCTCCAGCACCACCTGGGACACGAGCAGTGCGAACAGGATCCGCACCAGGGGTGGTCGCACCACCGCGGGCGCCGGCGGTGCGCCCGGGAACCGGGGGAAGTCCCCGACGGGTACGGCGCCCGTCACGTCACCCGCTCCCCCGCCGGACTCGCCGCGGCTCGGCCGGTCAGTGCCAGGACGAGACGGGGGCGTAGCGGCCGTAGGCCTTCGCGGCCGCAGCCCGCGGGTGGAAGCCGGCGACGGTCGTGGCGTCGAAGCGGGGATCCGCGCCCGTCTTGTTCTTCCCGCCGTCGGTGAAGTGCCCGGTGCTGTCGTTGTTGTAGATCGGCCGGGTGACCGAGAAGGAGTAGTTGCCCCGGATGACGTTGTGGGTGCCGGTGACGCCGGCGAGGTAGACCCCGGCCGTGTTGCCGTCGCCCATGTGGCGGGTGGAACGGATCATCAGGTTGGCCTCGACGAAGTTGTCGGAGACCTTCCCGTGCAGCAGCACCTGTTCGAAGTTGTTCCACATGGTGTTGTCCGTGACCTGGACCCCGGAGATGCCGGGTGAGTTCGCGAGGCCACCGCTGCCGATCTTGACCGTCGCCCCCTCCGGGGTGTCGTACAGGGAGTTGCGCACGATGAGGCCGTGGCGGGCGTCGCCGACCGCCGTCAGGTAGATCTCGTGGAGCTTGCCGGCCTTCGAGGCGTTGCGGCCGCCGCCGTGGATCGCGTTGTCGGCGATCACCCAGTTGGTGGGCATGGGCTGGGGCGACGTCTTCGCGACGACGACGTTGGCGAAGGCCCCGGTCTGCGTGGCCCCGAAGACCTCGCTGTTCATCAGGGACCAGCCTGTGCCCCCGTTGAAGGTCAGCGTGTCCGTGGTCGCGACGGTCCCCTGGATGCGCAGCCGGGACAGGTGCCAGTAGTTGGCGCCGTCCAGCTTGAGGGCGCCCTTGAGCAGGGGCGGGCGCGCCGGGTCGGCCGCGGTGAAGGTGATCGGGGCCGCCGCGGTGCCGACGGCGTGGTGGCCGAACGTCCCGAGGCGGGGACGCCACGACCCCAGGGCGTAGACGCCCGGCTCGATCTTCACGGTGTCACCGGCCTTCAGGACGGACACGGCGTCGTTGAGCTGGGTGACCGTCGACACGTCGTAGACCGTGCCCCGGGTCGCGGCCTGGGCCGGCGTGCCGAGGCCGGCGAGACCGCCGGTCAGGGCGGCGGCGGTGGCGGCGGCGACCGCGCCGGCACGCAGCCGCGCACGCGTGGACCCGGCGGCGGGCGTGCGGGCGATCGTTCTCGTGGTGGCAGTCGTTCTCGTGGTCATGACGCTCCTCGGTGATGTCGGCAGATCCCGGTCACCCGGGCGCTCAGCAGTGAATTCACGGTAGGACGGCGACCCTGAGATCAACCTGGCGGAACCTGTGCTCCGCGACGGCCCGGTGCCGGAGCCGGCCGACACGGGGAGGGGCCGGGTCCGCGGCCGAGGTCTGCGGTGGTGTTTGCTGGGTCCGGTGTCTGACGGGTCGGAGACGGTGGCCGCCCCGGCCCGGGCGGGGGGCTGGTACGCCGACGCCGAGGTGCCCGCGGCGGTGCGCACCGAGCTCGACCGGCTCACGGTCCGGATCGACCGGGACCGCCGGTGGGCCGCGTCGGCACCGAAGCGGCGGCTGCCCCCGGTGGTCACGCTGCCCGCGCTCGCGGTGGCCGGGGCGGCGGGCGTCGCCAGCATGGACCCCGACGCCCTGGTGTTCGGATCGCTCGCCCTGCTGGCCACCCCGGTGCTGGCGTTCGTCCCGGTCCGGCGGGTCCGCCGCCGGTGGCGGCTGCGGCGCCTCACCCGCCGGTGGGCAGCCCACCGGGTGCCGCGGTCGGCGGTGGGGCCGCGGTGGCAGCCCATGCTCGACGTGCTCGCCGAGGTCGAGCGGCGGCTGCGGGTGGCGGGCCACGTGGAGGAGGCCGGCGCCGCGGGCGACGAGCTCGGGGCGGCGCTGGCGCGGGCGGCCGCGGGCACGGAGGTCGAGGCGGAGATGGTCCGGATCAGCACCGCGATCGGCGCAGGTGACCCCGAGGACGTGGACGTCCGCATCCTGCGCTCGGACCTGGTCCGCGCCGCGGCGGCCCGCGACGCGCTGGCGGCCGCCAACGCGGACTCCGCCCATCGGCTGGTCCGCCTCGCCGCGACGGCGGGTTCCACCGCGGCCGCCGGTACGGCCGCGGTGACCGCGGCCCGCGAGCGCGCCCTCGGGACCCTCGACGACGCGGTCACCCGCGCCGAGGCACTGCTCCCCCACGACCCCGGCACCGGCTAAGGGCGGCCGGGACGCCTACCCGACGAAGACGCAGAACGGGTGGCCCGCCGGGTCGGCGAAGACGTAGAGCGGCTCGTCGGGGTCCTCGGTCCGGTCCAGCAGGAGCGTCGCGCCCAGGACTTCCGCGCGGACGCGCTGGCGCTCCAGCGCCGCGGTGTCGGACACGGTGTAGTCGACGTGCAGCTGCATCGGGACACCCGGCTCGGGCCGGGTCGTCCGCGGCAGGTCGCCCACCTGCTGGAACGCGAGCTGCCGGGCGCCGGACGCGGTGACCAGCACCAGCCAGTCCGCGTCGTCGGCGGACCCGTCCGCCGGCGGCTCGTCCCCGGGGCGGTAGCTCAGCCCGAGCAGCTGCCGGTAGAACTCCGCGAGCTCCCGCGGCCTCGCCGCATCCAGCACGGTGTGCAGCAGCTGCGGATACTCGGTCATCGCACCTCCGAAAGGAGCCGGCCGGTCCACGCCCACCGGGCCCGGCTGGTCTTGAGCATCCTCCGGCTGCGCGGCAACCGGCGTGTCCCACCCGCTGAACGGGTAGTACGCGCCAGTTGGCAGGCCGGGGGCCGAGCCGGCGCAGCGGGCTGCTCGGGTCGGGGTGCTCAGCAGTGCCGCGCGGTGTCGAGGCAGGCGACGACGCCCGCCACCGGACCGGTGGGCATCACGTCGAGGAAGTCGGCGTGGTCGCTGGTCGGGGAGTGCTGCCCACCGGGCACGGCGTCGACGCTGTGGCTCCGCCCGGGCGGCACGGGTAGGTGATCCACAGCCGGAGCAGGGGAATCGCAACCGTGTCGGCCGGGCCCTGTTCGACGGCGCGGGCGTTTCTCGTGCTGGCGTTGAGAAAACGCGGCACCGCGACCACCGGGCCGACCGGGTTCACCCTGCCACTGCACGAGGACCGACGCCGGTTCGTTGAGCTCGCCGCGGTTGCCGGCCACCGCGAGGGCCGCGGGACCCGCCCCGCTGTCGCGGCGCCGGAGGACCGACCACTGGTACATGGACCGGTCGCCGTGGTCGCGGGTCGCCGCCGAGGCTGCGAGGGACGGGTGGGTCGATGTCGCCGACACGCTGAGGTTGCCGACCTCCCGGCCGAGACCGTGGCCGACGCCCCGGGCGAGCCCGCGTTCACCGCCGCCCACCTCGAGGGCACCCGCCTCCGGCTTCCCGGGGCCCTCGCGTACCGACTCGACCACACCGCCGACTCCGTCGCGCGAGCTCACCAGCCGCCTGACCGGGCCCGGGCGACGACGCGTTCCGGTCCTAGTCCTCGGGCGGAGCGGCGTCGCCGGCCCGACGCGCGGAGAGGGCGTCGGTCAGGAGCCCGACCGCGGCCCGCGGGTCGTCGACCTCCACGACGAGGCAGTCCCAGGGCTGGCCGCGCAGGTCGATGACGACGGCACCGTCACCGCGGTGGACGTCCCAGAAGACGGTGGCCCCGTCCCGGTGGAAGGTCCCGGCCCGGATGACGCCGGGGATCCGTGCACCGACGGCCTTAACGCCGGCGGGTTCGGCGAGTACCGCCGGGTCGGCGCGGGCGCCGGTCACGCCGTCCAGCGGGATGCGCAGGTGGCGGTGGAACGACAACAGCTGGTCGATCCCCTCGATGGTGACCTCGAGTGCGTCTCCGTCGATGCTGACACGGGCCATGACGACCTCCCCTGGTGGTGGGTGGGTGCTGCGGGCGCTGCCACGCCGGGCCCTGCCTGCTGGGCGGCGGTCGTGAACGAGACCTATCGTGTGTTCCATTCAGGTTGACAGGAGCCTTGATGTCAAGACCGTCATGACAGTGGTGGAGGGCCGAAGCGGCCCGGTCGTCCCCGCCGCGGCCGGGCTGCTCGCGGCCGCACAGACCTTCGCCCACCTCGCGTCGGGTCCGCCCGGGCCGGTGCCGGCCGGCTCCGCGGACGCCCTCGTCACCGTCCGCGCGGCCCGCGACCTGCGCCGGGCCGCCGCCGACGCGCTGGGCGCCGCGGTCACCGATGCCCGGGACCGGGGGGCGACCTGGGCCGAGATCGGCACGGTCCTCGGTACGAGCCGGCAGGCGGCGTTCCAGCGCTTCAGCCCGCCGCGCGCCGCCGGGGCCGACCGGGCCCCGGTCGCGGCACCCCGACCCGGGGCGGCCGACGCCGCGATCGACGTGCTCGCCGCGTTCTTCGCCGGAGACCTCGACCGGGTCGGCCGCGACTTCACCGCCGCGATGGCCGAGCTCGACCACGGCCGCCTGACCGCGGTCCGCGACCAGGTCACCGCGACCGTCGGACCGCTGGTGGGGCTGGGCGAACCGTTCGTGCGCCGGACGGGCGCGCTCACCGTCGTCGACGTCCCCGTCCGCTGCGAGTCCGGTGACCTCACCGGCCGGCTCGCGTTCACCGACGAGGGCGGGATCACCGGCCTGTTCCTGCTCCCCGACGCCGTCCCCGGCACCTGAGGAGGACCGGCCGGGCGCCGGGCGAGGACGACCGGATCAGGGACCTCCCCACCGCCCCGGTCGAGCCGCGGCCACCCTCTGATCACCAGCTGTGCTACGGCGGTCACTCGATGTCGGCCGGACCGGGTGGGTCCGGAGTCGCGAGGAGGCACCGTGCAACCCGTCAGTCCCGCCCGGGGTCGTCCGGGGCCCGGCCACCGGTCACGGACGTGCGCTCCCGCCGGCGGCAGCTGCTGGACCTGCTCACCGGCGGGGACCCGGCGGCTCCGCTGGTGGAGCGGGTGTGCGAGGTCTCGGCCGGCAGCTCGGGGTGTCCGGCGCCGGGATGTGACTCATCGGGGGGGCGCCGGCACCAGATCGTGCTCCACGGCACCGACGCTCTCGCCGAGGCTCTCGCCGACCTGCAGGTGTCCCTCGGGCAGGGGTCGTGCAGCGAGGCCGTCCGCACGGGTCAGCCGATCCTGGTCCCCGAACTGGAGCGTTTCCACCCGCCGGCGTGGCCGGTGTACGCGGCCCACGCCCGCGCGCGGCGTGCGAGCCGTGTTCTTCTTTCCCCTGTACGCGGGGGGCGTCCAGCTCGGCGCCCTCGACCTCTACCGGGTCACCCCGGGACCGCTGACGGCGGGACAGCTGCTCGACGCGGAGCTGCCGACCGCGATCGCGGCGCGCTCGATGCTCGCCCGGCTGGACCGCCTGCACCTCGACGGGTCGGTCAGTGCCCTGCACTGGCTGTCCGCCCAGAACCGCGAGCGGGTCCCCGGGACCGGACGCGCCGTGGACCTGGGGATCACCGTCGGCGAGTCCCTCGCCCCCACGTGGGCCGACGGCGCCAACGACGCCCTCGACGACCGGCACCAGACCTGCGACACCCGCAGCTGACGGCGGGATCCACCGCCCGCCCGACCGCGGGCGGACCGTCCGGCCGTACTCCGGTGGTCGGCCGGCGGACCACCACCGGAGCCCGCGTCGCGGCCACCGACGGGGATCCACGGGGCCGGGCCGGCAGGGTGGGTTCCCCGGACCGTCAACCAGGGCGTGCATGCGCGGCGTCGATATCGTTCCCCGGGGGAGCGTCGACCACCCGGCGACGTCGGGCGTCGTCGCGAACGGTCGGTCCGGGCCGCCGCGACGTCATCAGATCGTGATCATCGCCGCTACCGTGAGGACGTCCCGGCGTCGGTCCAGCAGCGGCTCACACCCCCAGGTCAGTCCCGGCACGGATGAGGTCTCATGACCCTCCCCGCTTCTCCTGTCCCCGATCCCCGCGCGGCCGCCCGGGTGGCCCCGGGCCCGGAGCCGGTGCCGTCCCCACCGGACGCGTCGGCCGAGTACCTGGTCGGGCTCGCGGTCGGGATCCTGCTCGTGGAGTACCGGTCCACCCCGACCCGCGCCCTCGGGCTCCTCATCGACGTCGCCACCCACGCCGGGCGGTCCCTGCCCGACCAGGCGCGGTGGGTCATCGATCACCACCACACCATCAACACCGTCCATGCGGCCGGGACCCGGCGCCGCGACCGCCCGAGCGACTGACCGCCTGACCGCCTGACCGCCTGACCGCCTGACCGCCTGACGCTGCTCCCACCGGGTTACGGTGCGCCGTCATGCCGCGGTGCGACGGGTGCCTGCCGATCGCGGGCGGGAGCCGGGAGACAGGAGACGGCGATGACCGGATCGGTGGCGACGGTCGCCGACGGGACGCCGGCCGGTGACGGTGGCCCGGCGGAGGACCTCGAGGCGCACCGGCGGGAGCTGACCGGGTTCTGCTACCGGATGCTCGGGTCGCTGCACGACGCCGAGGACGCCGTGCAGGAGACGATGATCCGGGCCTGGCGCGGGCTGGCGGACTTCGACGGGCGGTCCTCGCTGCGGTCCTGGGTGTTCCGGATCGCGACGAACGTCTGCCTCACCGCGCTGGCGACCCGGTCGCGCCGCGCCCTGCCCGTCGACCTCTCCGAGCCCGGGCGGCCGGTGGTCGAGTCCCTCGCCGCGCCCACCTCCGCACTGGAGTGGGTCGAGCCCGCCCCCGACGACCGGATCCGTGCGAGCAGCGACCCGGCGGACGTGGTGGCCGTCCGCGACTCCGTCCGCCTCGCGTTCGTCGCCGCGTTGCAGCACCTGCCGCCACGCCAGCGGGCGGTGCTGATCCTGCGCGACGTCCTGCGGTGGCACGCCGCCGAGGTGGCGGAGCTCCTCGACACCACCGTCGCCGCGGTCAACAGCACGCTGCAACGGGCCCGGGCCACGACCGCGCCGCTGGACTCGAGCACCCCGGTGGACCCGGTCGACCCCGGGCGCCGGCAGCTGCTCGACCGGTACGTCGACGCCTTCGAGCGTTACGACATGCCGGCCCTGCTGGTGATCCTGCACGAGGACGCGACGCAGTCCATGCCGCCCTACGCGCTGTGGCTGCGTGGCCGCGACGACGTCGTCGCGTGGATGGTCGGGCCGGGTCGCGAGTGCCGCGGGTCCCGGCTGCTGCCCGCCGGCGAGGCGAACGGCTGCCCCGCGTTCGGCCAGTACCGGCCCGGCGGCCCCGGGGGCACCTTCGCGCCCTGGGCGCTGCACGTCGTCGAGGTGTCCGGCGGGCTCGTCACCGGCTTGAACCTGTTCCTCGACACCAGCCTGTTCCCGCGCTTCGGCCTCCCGCCGTACCTGGACTGATCCGGAGGAAGATCGGGCGGGCGCCGCGGCGCCGGTGCCCGCTCCGGTCGAGGGTCAGTGGTGGCCGTGCCGGCCGAGGGTCTCGGCGGCGGTCGCGCCGGGCCGGGTCCACTGCGGCACGGGCCGGCTGGTCGGACCCCAGCCGGCAGCGCCGTCGGCGTCCGAACGCCAGTACCAGCAGGCCTGTCGGCCGCCGGCGCGGCCCTCGGGTTTGTCCTCCCACGCCTCCCCGCGGCCGTGCGGGGTCATGTCGAGCAGGCCGAAGAACCCGCTGGCCGCTTCGTTCCCGCGGCCGGTCGTGGAGTAGGTGAGGAACACGCGGTCGCCGTCGCGGAGGAAGCACACGATGTTCCCCATGTCCCCGCCGATCGGCGCCGCGACGTCGCGCACCGAGTACCAGGGCTGGCCGTACCCCATGAACTCGACGTAGGGCGCCACCTCGTCCCAGGAGCCCGTGGTCAGGATGGCGAACGACACCCCGCGGGCGTTGAGGTAAGCGGCGTCCTTCAGCTGCCAGGCCGCGGTGGTGCAGCCCTCGCACTGCCCCTGGTGCGGCGCGCCGTCCCACCACATGTGCTGGTAGACGACGAGCTCGGCGCGGCCCTGGAACAGGTCCAGGAACGGGACCGGGCCGTCGGGTCCGACGACCTCGACGGTCCCCTCGAGCTCCACCCTCGGCAGCCGGCGACGCGCCGCGGCCAGGGCGTCGCCCGCGCGGGTGTGGGCCTTCTCGCGGACCAGGAGCTCGTCGCGGGCGGCCTGCCAGGTGGCCGCGTCCACGACCGGCGGGAGGCCGGACCGCGCGGTCGTCGGGTCGTCCGAGGTGGTGGTCATGGTCTCCTCCGTGGCGTCCGGTGGCGGCCCGCGTCGTCCGACGCGGCGGCGGTCACAGGACAGACTCCCGGACCGGACGGAACTCGTCGCGGATCGGGCGCCCGTTTCCGCGCCGCCCGCCGGACAGCGCGGGCCCCGTGGGCGCCGGGTGCCCTCGACCCCGACCCGCTCGAGGTGTCCGTGCCCGGTCAGCCAGGCGTGAGGGCCCGGGTAGCCGGCCGGGGTCGTGGGAACTCCCGATCCCCGAGGTGGCGGCCGACGGCGTCGACCACCGCCGCGTGATGAGTGCACCCGTGGGTGTCGACTCCACCGGTGACAGGGCGTGCTTCAGTTGTCATGCTGGTCATGGCCGTCTCCGTCGTTCGCACCGATGGGGAGGCCACGCGCCGGCCGGGCGTGGCGGACAAGACAGTGACGGAGCCTCTCGCACAGGCTCCTGTGAGGTCACAACCGGCCGTCCGGTCGCGTGCAGTCACACCACCAGCCGGGCCGACGAATCCCCTCCAGGACAGCGAGCAACGTCGGTCAGTCCAAGAGTCAGACCCAACCGGTGGGCACTCCCCACATCCGCACTGTCAGTCCAGCAAGTCGACCGGCCCGACGCTCACGCAGGCAGGCGGCGGCGCTTCGCGGCTGTGACCGCGGTCTTCTGACCTGCGGCCTCGACGTCGGTCGTTCATCTGATGCACGGTCCCGGCGTCGTCGCAGGTCTCGACCACGTCGTCGAGGCCGTCGTACTGAGCGGCGGTGACTCCCGAGACCAGCGGCGCTGACTGAGCGCGTGCGCAGCCGGCGGGGCGACAGCGGCCGAGCTTCCAGCACCAGAACACGTGCCGCTACCAAGAGGTGGGGGGCCCTCGAAGGGTCGTCCGATGGCCGAGCTCGGCTCCAGGGGTGCGCGGCGAACTCGACGTTGAGGTTCCTGGTGAGGGCGGACCGCTGCGGCAGGCGACGGTGGTCGGGTCGGTGTCTCCCGTGTCCGACGCCGGGGCAGACCGTCCTCGCCAGGGGCTGCGCTCAACCGTGGTTCTCCAACAGGTGGGTCAGCCGGTGGCCGCGTCGGCATGGTCGGGGGTGGGGACGACAGCGACGTCGCCGGCGGGGACCTCGTAGCCGTGGTCGTCGATGAAGGCGACGTGGACGAGCCGGCCGGTGCGCCGGGCGCGGCGCTCGCGGTTGGGTCCGTCGGCCCAGGGCAGGTTCTTGTCCCCCCACTGCTGCATGGCGGCGAGGACGAGGTCCAGCTCGCGGCCGACATCGGTGAGGTGATAGGCGTAGCGGGTGCGGCTGCCCGGTTCCCGGTAGGGCTCCTTCGTCATCACCCCGTACTCGACCAGCGTCGACAGCCGGTCGATGAGCAGGTCTGCGGCGATCCCGAGGGCGTCGCGGAACTCCGCGAACCGGGTGGTCCCGGCGAGGGCCTCGCGGACGATGAGGAACGTCCACCGCTCCCCCAGGACCCCGACGGTCCGGGCGATCGGGCAGATGCTGTCCTGCTGGCGGGCGCTGATCACAGCGGCGATCGTAGCTGAGTCGGCGATTCCTGTCTCAGAGGTCGGCGGACGCCCGGGGCTGCACCGGCTCGGGTGGACGATGATCCCGCCAGGTCAGGTGGCTGGGGACCGCTGGTGTCACCCCGGCCGTGATGGTCGGGGTGACGCCGGGTGCGGGTGGGCTGGGTCGCGTCGCCGCTCACCAGCGGGTCAGCAGCAGTGCCCGACGGCGTCGAGGACGACGTCGGCCACCGCACGCGGCCGGGAGACCAGCGACAGGTGCGAGGCGCGGACCTCGCTGACGTGCGACCCGGCCCGCTTGGTCATGAACCGCTGCGCGGCCGGGGGGACCACGAGGTCCCCGGTGCCGATGAGGGCCCAGCTGGGGATGCCCGCCCAGGCGGGGTCCCCGGCGGGCTCGGACAGGGCGGTGAGCGCCAGGGGGCGCTGGGTGGCCGACAGGACGGCGTCCTGGGAGGCGGGCAGGTCCTCACCGAACACGCCGGGGAACACCTCGCGCTTGATGTAGGTGTCGACGACCCCACCGGCGGAGGGGACGAAGTCGAGGATCGCCGGACTGACCTGGCTGCCCGGGAACTGCCCGGTGAGGGTGAGCACGGTGTCGCCCTTGGCGGGGATGTAGGCGTCGATGTAGACCAGCGCCTTCACGGCGGGGTCTCCGAGGGCGGCGCCGGTGATGACGAAGCCGCC
>CAXSIB010000001.1:0-28011 GCA_964237095.1 uncultured Actinomycetales bacterium | reverse complement strand
CGCGGGCTCGCGACCCGCTACGACAAACACGCCCGTATCTACCGGGCCGGAGTCCACCTCGCCGCCGTCCTCATCTGGCTACAACCCTTAGGAGACACGCCCTAGGAGGGCGAAGGCGGTCGGCCCACGATGGGTGGCGCGTCGCCGAGCGCGCACGGGTCGACAGTCGAAGCGAGGTCAGCTGCTGACGCGCGTGCCGGACGGTCAGCGGCCGAGGCGGCGCAGGACGTGGGCCGGGCGGTTGGTGATGACGACGTCGACGCCGAGGGCGACGCAGTGGTCGAGGTCGGCGTCGGCGTCGACCGTCCAGACGTGGACCTCGTGGCCCTCGTCGTGCATGCGGGCCACCAGCTCGGGGTCGCGGTGGAGCTGGCGGACCGAGGGCCCCGCCGAGTCGACCCACGGCGGCAGCGCGGACCGGTGCCCCGCGTGCGGGTCGGCGAGCAGCAGCACCGTGGGCAGCTGCGGATCCAGCTCCCGCAGGCGCCGCAGGGCCGCCGCCGAGAAGCTCATGACCCGGGCGCCCGGCCGGAGCGCGGGTTGGGTGGCGAGCGCGGCCACGACCGCGCTCTCGATCTGGCGGCCGGACCGCGCCGGGTGCTTGGTCTCCAGCGCCAGCTCCACCGGCCGACCGGCGGCGGCCGCGACGGCCAGGAAGTCCGCCAGCCGCAGGACGCCGGTCTCCCGCTCCCCGGCGTCGCCGGCCCCGCCCCCGGCCACTGATGCACCAGGGCCGTCGAGGCGCGCGCGGCGGTCGTCGCGCCGGCGCCGGCGCAGCGTCCGGCGGGCCGAGACCAGGACCGCGTCGAGCTCGTCGGCGGTCCGCTCGCCCACCGGGCCCGACGCGTCGGTCGTCGCGTCCAGGCGCCCGTCGTGGAGCAGCACCGGCACGAGGTCGCGGGTGAGCCGGACGTCGCACTCGAGGCCGTCGGCCCCCTCGTCGAGGGCACGGAGGTAGGCCGCGCGGGTGTGCTCGGGGAAGGCCAGGGACGAGCCGCGGTGCGCGATCACCCGCGGGAGGCCGCCCCCGGGGGTCACGATCGCCACGCGGGCCCCCGCGCCCGGCCGAAGCGAACCGCCGGACCGACCACGACGGTGTCGAGCCCGCGCAGAACCGAACCCAGGCAGCAGAAAGCCCTCGGGGGCGGTCGCCGAGCGCCTGGCGTCGCCCCCGAGGGTGATCTCAGACTAGGGGCTGGGAGACCCTCCGCACCAGCTCCGGACGCGGGTTTCCGTTGCGCACAGGTGGGGTACAGGCAGGAAACCGCGACCTTCACGTTCGGTCCACCGACCATTGCCCAGCGTCCACCGGAGCTCCCGCTCGGGTCAGAGGACCGTCGGCGCGTCGCCGTTCTCGCTCACCATCGGGCGGCCGTCGTCGGACCACGCCTGCATCCCGCCGTCGAGGTTGACCGCGTTGCGGCCCGCCCCGAGCAGCTGGGCCGTGGCCTTGGAGGCTCGGCCGCCGCGCTTGCAGGTCACCACGACGTCGCCCGCCGGGATCTCCCCGAGACGGTCCGCCAGCTGGCCGAGGGGGATGTTCAGCGCGCCCGGCGCGTGGCCGGCGGCGAACTCGCCGGGCTCGCGCACGTCGAGCAGCGCGGCGTCGTGGTCGTAGGTGTCCAGCGTGGTGGTGGGCACGGTCTGCGGTCCGGAGGTCATGGCGTCATCCTCCCGCAGCCCTAGCGGACGAGGCGGGAGAGGCGGCGGTCGGCGAGGGGCTTGCCGCCGGTCTGGCAGGTCGGGCAGTACTGGAGGGCGGAGTCCGCGAACGAGACCTCGCGCACAGTGTCCCCGCACACCGGACAGGGCTGGCCGGCCCGCGCGTGGACCCGCAGGCCCACCTTCTTCTCCGCCTTCAGCGAGGCCGCCGCGAGCCCGGCGGAGCGGCCGACGGCGTCGGCGAGGGTGTCCTGCATCGCGGCGAACAGCGTCGCCCGCTCGGCCGCGGTCATCCCCGACGCCGGCTTGAACGGGGACAGCCGGGCCGCGTGCAGGATCTCGTCGGAGTAGGCGTTCCCGATCCCCGCGATCACCGACTGGTCGCGCAGGATGCCCTTGAGCTGGGCGCGCCCGGCCGCGGTCAGGATCGCGTCGAGGGTGTCGGCGGTGAACAGGGGGTCGAACGGGTCGGGCCCGAGCCGCGCGATGCCCGGCACCAGCGCCGGGTCGGTGACGACGTACACCGCGAGCCGCTTCTGGGTGCCCTGCTCGGTGAGGTCGAAGCCGCTGCCGTCGTCGAGGGTGACGCGGAGCCCGAGCGGGCCGCGCCCCGGCTTCGGCGGCAGCGCCGGCTGCTCGTCCTTCCAGCGCAGCCAGCCCGCACGGGACAGGTGGAACACCAGGTGCAGCGTCGGCCCCGTGGGCGTGCCCGCGACCTCGGGCTCCGCCGGCGCGACCGTCAGGTCGAGGAACTTCCCGTGGCGGGCGACGGCCGTGACCGTCCCGCCGGCGAGCGCGGTCACCGGCGGGTCGAAGGTCTTGAGCACCGCGAACGACGCCGGGTCGACCCGGCGCACGACGTGCCCGACCGCGCGCTCGGTCAGGAACGACGAGAGCGCCTGGACCTCCGGCAGTTCCGGCATCCGTCCATCCTCCGGCAGCGCCGGCCCGCTGTCACCGGTCGGCGTCAGCGGTTGCGGTGGCTCCAGGCCAGGAGGCGGTCGAGGTCCCACGTGTTCACCACACGGTCGGCCGGCACGCCGCACTCCTCGGCGCGGGCGCAGCCGATCTGCCGCCAGTCCAGCTGGCCCGGGGCGTGGGCGTCGGTGTCGATCGAGAAGAGACAGCCGGCCTCGACCGCCATCCGCAGCAGCCGGCGCGGCGGGTCCAGCCGCTCGGGACGGCAGTTGATCTCCACCGCGCCCGCGCGCTCGGCGCACGCGGCGAAGACCAGCGCGGCGTCGAACGTGCTCTCCGGCCGCCCGCCGGTCCGGCGCGAGGAGCCCGGGGCGCCGCCGTCGCCGACCATCCGCCCGGTGCAGTGGCCGAGGACGTCGGTGTGCGGGTCGGCGACCGCGTCGAGCATCCGGCGGGTCATCGGCCCGCTCGCCATCCGCAGCTTGGAGTGCACCGAGGCGACGACGACGTCGAGGCGGTCCAGCATCTCCGGGGTCTGGTCGAGCACGCCGTCCTCGTCGATGTCGACCTCGATCCCCGTGAGCAGCCGGAAACCGGGTGACGCCGTCGCGAGTCCGTCGTTGATGGCGGCGACCTCGTCGAGCTGGGTCGCGAGGCGCTCGGCGGTGAGCCCGTTCGCGACGGTGAGGCGCGGGGAGTGGTCGGTGAGGGCGAGGTAGTGGTGGCCGAGCACCGCCGCGGTCGCCGCCATCTCCGCGGGCGGGCTGCCGCCGTCGCTGGCGGTGGAGTGGCTGTGCAGGTCCCCCTGCAGCGCCGCGAGCAGGGTCTCGCCCCCGACGGCGATCGGGTCGGCGTCGACCGCCTCGGCCTCCAGCCGCACGAGGTAGGACGGCACCTCCCCCGCGACGGCCTCGGTGGCCACCTCCGCGGTGCGGGCGCCGATCCCGTGGAGCTGCGTCAGGGTCCCGGCGCGGGCGCGGTCGGCGACCTCGCCGGGGTCGATCGCGGCCAGGGTGGCGGCGGCCGTCCGGAACGCCTGCACCCGGTAGGTGGCGCCGCGCGAGCGCTCGAGGAGAAAGGCGATCCGTTGCAGCGCGGCGACCGGTTCCACACCTGCGACGGTAGCCACCGGTGTGGGATCGTTCCCCCGTGAACTGGTGGGAGTGGGTCCTGCTCGTGGTCGTCGTCGTGGTCGTGCTGGTGATCGCGTTCGCGGTCGTCCAGCGGCGCCGCCGGACCGGCGGCGTGGTGGTGGCCCCTAAGGGCACCCGCGCCGGCACCCCCGACGAGAAGGGCGGCAAGCGGTGAGCCTGCTGATGAAGGCGACCGAGATCGTCGGGCGGCCGGTGGTGACCCTCGGCGGGGAGGACCTCGCGCAGGTGCGCGACGTGGTCTACGACGACGAGGGCGTCGTGGTCGGGTTCACCCTCGCCGGGCGCGGGCTGTTCGCCGGCCCGCGCAAGGAGTCGCTGCCCTGGTCGGGGATCGTCGCCCTCGGCCCGGACGCGCTGATGGTGGCGAGCGCCGACGTGTTCGTCGAGCAGGCCGCCGTCGTGGAGAGGTCCGCGCGGCGCAACGGCGGCTCGGGCGGCTTCGTCCTCGGGTCCCGGGTGATCACCGACGGCGGTACCGACCTGGGCTCGGTGGTCGACGTCGTCCTCGAGGTCGACGCCGCGGCGGCGGTCGTCCGCGGCTACCAGATCGACCCGTCCGACGCCCTCGGCGCGAATCGCCACCACCCGCTCATCCCGCTGCCCGACACGATCGCGGTGTCGGGGGAGGCCCTCGTCGTGCCCGCGGCGATCACGGACTTCGTCGTCGACGACCTCGCCGGCTTCGGGGCGGCGGTCACCGCCTTCCGGACCCGGTCCGGCGCCGGTCAGGCCGGGGCCGGCGGCAGCACCCGCGTCGGCGTGACGGGTGGTGGCCGCCCGTGAGGTTCTCCGAGGCCAAAGGCCAGAAGGTGCTGAGCACGTCCGACGCGGCGACGGTCGGGAAGGTGGCGCGCTTCGTGGTCGCACCGACCCCGGCCCCGGCCCGGGTCGCCGCGCTCGTGCTGCGGAAGACCCCCGGCGAGGGCGACGTCCTGCCCTGGGCCGGCCTCACCGCGTTCGGGCGCGACGCGGTCACGGTGCCGTCGGCCGCGGTCTTCGTGTCCCCGGACGGGGAGCTGGCCACCCTCGCCGACAAGGACCACCAGATCCTCGGCCGGCGGGTCCTCGACGACTCCGGCACCGACCTCGGCAAGGTCGCCGACGTCGACTTCGACGTCCGGACCGGCGAGCTGACGACGGTCGTCACCGACCGAACCGAGATCCCCGGGTCCGCCGTGGTCGGCCTCGGCAGCTACGCCCTCGTGGTCCGCGCCACCCCGCCGGCCGCCTGAGGCCGGCTCCAGGGACGCGGCTCACAGGAAGGCACCGGTCGGCTGCTCCGCCTTCCAGCGGCCGCTGCGGACGATGTCGACCAGGTGCTCGGTCCGCAGGCCGGTGCCGTGCTCGAGCACCGCGCGCCGGACGACCTCGCGCAGGTCCGCGCCCGACATCGTCGCGACGGCGGCCAGGCGGGTCACCCGGGTCAGGTCCACGTCCGGGGCCTCGGCGCCGCCCGCCAGGGCGAGGCGGTCGAGGTGGCCGCGCAGGATGTCCGCCGCCGCGGCCGCTCCGGGGACCTCGATCCGCAGCAGGACGTCGAAGCGCCCGGGCCGGATCGCCGCCGGGTCCAGCGCCGAGGCGTCGTTGGTGGTCGCCACCGTCAGCACCGACCCGACCCCGGACGTGCCGTCCAGGGCGGTGAGCAGCGCGGCGAGGCCCCGTCCCGGCGTGCCGAGGCGCCGGTCGCCGACGGCCAGGTCGAGGTCGTCGAGGATCACCAGCGTGGGCCCGAGATCGGCGACCGCGGCGTAGACATCGCCCCACACACTGGGATGCAGGGCCGGATCCAGGGTCACGACGGTGCGCTCCCCGGCGAGCTCGCTGCCGAGCGCCCGGCACAGCGCGGTCTTGCCGACGCCCGGCGGGCCGGCGATGAGGATGCCGCGGTTGGCGCCGAGCCCGGAGCGGACGAGGACGTCGCCGTACCGGCGCAGCCCCTCGACGCTGGTCTCGATCTCCCGCCACACCTCCGGCGGCAGCACCAGGGCGTCCCGATCACCCTGCATGGGCGCGATGATCTGCAGCCGCACGTCGCCGCGGGGCGCCGTCGCCAGCAGGGTCTTGCCGCGGAAGAAGTTGCCGGGACCGCGCGCGTCGGCCACGAAGCGGGTCAGCCAGCGCTGGGCGGTGACGGCGTCGCGGCGGTGCACGTGCAGGCAGAGGACCCACTCGTCCATCTCGTCCAGTCCGCACAGCAGCACCCCGCGGGGCTGCGGCGGGGGCGCGTCCTCGGCCGGGTCGGGGTCGGTGGCCTCCAGGAAGACCGTCACGTTGGCGGGCTCGGCGACCTGCCGGCCGACGTCGAGGGTGAGCAGGGAGTACCCGGGCGACCCGCTGCCGCCGCGGCCCGCGACCCGCAGCTCGGGTCGGGCGCGCAGCAGCTCGCCGACGGCGTGGACGACGAGCGGAGCGGCGGTCACCGGCAGCTCCGCGTTGACCACCGCGAGCTGGTCGGGAGTCGAGCCGACGTGGGCGGCGGCGCGGGCGCGCAGGCCGCCGACGTCGGAGCCCGCGGTCGCGGTCAGCACCCGTGCGAGCCCGGCGACCGCGGTGCGCACGGCGTGCGGCTGGTCGTCGAAGACCGCGGACGCGTCGGCCCGCGGGGGCACCGAGCCGGGACCGGGGACGGCGGCCGGGTCGGCGGCGACCGTCGGGTCGGGGGTCGGCGCCGGGTCGGTGTCGGTGTCGGTGTCGAGACCTTCGGTGGAGCGAGGGGTCATGTGGGGTGTGGCGCGCGGCGCCGCGGCAGGGCCCTCGGGGGGCGGCGGACCCGGTCGGTGCCGGGTGGTCCCGGATGCTGTCCGGGTCGATCGGACACTAGCCACCCGGAGACGGCGTCCGGGGACCACCGGACCGCCCCCTGTAGCACCGTGGTGCTACGGTCGACTGGTGGAGACGACCATCAGCCAGCGAGAACTGCGGAACGACAGCGGAGTGATCATGCGCCGCGTCGAGCAGGGGGAGTCCTTCACCGTGACCCGCAACGGCACCCCGGTCGCCGACCTGGTGCCGCACGACGCCGTCGACCGCAGCCGCCGAACGCGCTTCGTGCCGGTCGAGGTCATCGCGGCCGGTGCGACGGAGCTTCCTGCATGGGGTCTGGCCGGGTTCGCCCGGGAACGGGCCGAACTCGATCTCGCTGTGGACGACCGTGACGTCGACCCGTGGGACGTTCGGCGCTGACTCGGTGACGTTCGACCAGGCGCTGCTCGACACCTCTGTCGTCATCGACTACCCCGCCGCGGCGGTCGCTGATGCGACCAGGACGGCTGCGGTCAGCACGATCACCCTCGCCGAGCTCGCCTTCGGACTCCACACGCGTGATCCCCTGGTGAACGCCGCGCGCGAGCAGCGCTACCACTGGATCGGCTCGACGTTCGAGTCGATCCCCTTCGACGGAGCCGCCGCGAGGACGTACGGCGCCTTGTGTGCAGCCGTCCGCGCCGCGGGTCGTGACCCGAAGCCCCGCCGGTTCGACCTCCTCATCGCCGCAGTGGCGGTTGCGCTGGGAGTCCCACTGATCACCAGGAACGCGGTGGACTTCATCGGGATCCACGACGCGCTCACCGTGGTCGCCGCTCCCTAGCGCGAGAGGACTCGGGGCGACCGTCGGCGGATCGCACCACCACCCGCACGACACGGCCGGGCACGCGACCGCCCGCCCTCCGGGTGCGCCCCGCCCGAGGTCGTTGCACGCTGAGACGATGCGGCTGCGACACGTCTCCCCCACCGATCCCGGCTTCGGCCGGCGGCGGTCGGGGAAGGGCTGGGCCTACCTCGACACCGACGGGAAACGGATCCTCGACCACGAGGTGACCGACCGCATCGCCCACCTCGCGATCCCGCCCGCCTACTCCGACGTGTGGATCTGCCGGTACGCCAACGGCCACATCCAGGCGGTCGGCACCGACGACCGCGGCCGGCGCCAGTACCGCTACCACCCGGACTGGCGCGAGCAGCGCGACCGCGCGAAGCACGACCGGATCGTGTTCGTGGCCCGCCGGCTCCCCGCCGCCCGGAAGGTCGTCCAGGAGCACCTCGCGCTGCGGGGGATGCCGCGCGAGCGTGCCCTCGCGACCGCGTTCCGCTTGCTGGAGCTGGGCTTCTTCCGGGTCGGCAGCGAGGAGTACGCGGAGGAGAACCACAGCTACGGCCTCGCCACCCTGCTGCGCGAGCACGTCGTGGTCGGGAAGTCCGAGGTGCGCTTCCGCTACATCGCCAAGGCCGGCAAGGACCGCCGGATCGTCATCACCGACCCCGCCGTCCGGGATGCGATCTCCACCCTGAAGCGGCGGACCGGCGGCGGGGACGACCTCCTGGCCTGGCGGGAGAACGACCGCTGGCACGACGTGACGAGCACCGACATCAACCGGTACCTGCACGAGGTCGTCGGCGACAGCGTCACCGCGAAGGACTTCCGGACCTGGCACGGCACCGTGCTCGCGGCGGCCGACCTCGCCGCCCGCTACGACGCCGGCGCGAGCGCGACCCGGCAGAAGCGGTCGGTCAACGAGGTCATGAAGGCCGTCTCGGAGCAGCTGGGCAACACCCCGGCCGTGGCCCGCAAGAGCTACGTCGACCCGCGCGTCGTCGACCGTTTCCATGCGGGGCTGACGGTCGCGGGCACGCTGCGCCGGATCGGCGCGGACCCCGAGGCCTGGGACGCCGCGTCCCACGGCCGCCTCGAGTCGGCGGTCCTGAAGCTCCTCGCGGCTCAGCACGCCGCCGCGAAGGCCGACGCCGCCGCCGATGTCGCCGAGACCCGTGCGCGCAAGGCCCGCCGGGCCGCGGACGCGGCGGACCGCAAGGCGCTCACCGCGGCCGAGGGGCTCGTCGAGACCACGCTGGCCGCGACCGGCTGACCGCCGGGCGGGGTGACCTCCTCCCGGGCCGCTGGGAGGCTCGGCGCCGGGTGGTCCCGATGGCCGGTGGAGGGAGTGCGATGGTGCGGGTGCTGGTGACGGGCGCCGCCGGCGGGATCGGCCGCGTCGTCGTCGACGAGCTCGTCCGGCGGGGCCGCCACGTGGTCGCCGTCGACCGACACGACACCGGCCTGGCGTCGACCGCGGCGGTGACGCGGGTCGTGGCGGACGTGACCGATCCCACCGCGATGGGCACGGCGGCGCAGGGCTGCGACGAGCTGGTGCACCTGGCGGCGATCCCCCACCCCGACGCGGCCCGGCCGGTCGAGGTCTTCCACACCAACACGGTCGGCACCTTCGTCGCGCTGCAGGCCGCGGTCGAGGCGGGCGTGCGCCGGGCGGTGCTGGCCTCGAGTGTGTCGGCGCTGGGCATGGCCTGGTCGGCCACGCCCCTCGAGCCGCAGTACGTCCCGATCGACGAGGACCACCCGCTGCGCCCGGCGGAGGAGTACGGCCTGTCCAAGCTGGTGGTCGAGGAGATCGCCGCCATGTTCCACCGCCGGCACGGGATCGCCGCGACCGTGCTGAGGTTCCCGTGGGTGGCGCTCGGGCCGGGACCGCTCCGGGACCGGGTCCGGGAGGTCGCCGAGGACCCGGGTGCGGGTGCCGCGACCCGAGACCTGTGGAGCTACGTGCTCGCCGAGGACCTCGCCCGCGCGTGCGCGGCGAGCCTCGGGACCACCGGTCTCGGCTTCGACGTCCTCACCATCACCGCGCCGGACACCCTGTCCGAACTGCCCACCGAGGAGCTCCTGCACCGCTTCTTCCCGGCGGTCGGGGTCCGCCGGCCGATCCCCGGCACGGCTGCCGCGTGGACGACCGGGCGGGCGCAGCGGCTCATCGGCTTCTCCCCCGCCGGCACCTGGCGCCGGTCCCGACCGGCCGACCCGACCGAGCCGGCCGACCCGACCGGCGACAACGGCGACCACCCGACGGAGGAGAGCCCATGAAGATCACCCGGTTCGAGGTCGTCCACCTGCGGCCGAGGTACTCCGTCCTGCGGATCCACACCGACGACGGCCTGGTGGGGCTGGGCGAGGCCTGCCTGGAGGGCAAGGCCCGGGTCGTGGCGGCCGCCCTCGCGGAGTTCGAGGAGCTCCTCGTCGGGCGGGACCCGCGGCGCATCGAGCACCTGTGGCAGCTGATGTACCGGTCGACGTTCTACCCGGCGGGCTCGATCATCTGCAGCGCCATCTCCGCGGTCGACCAGGCCCTGTGGGACATCCTCGGCCGGCACCTCGGGGCACCGGTGCACGTCCTGCTCGGCGGGGCCGTCCGCGACCGGATCCGGCTGTACCGGCACGTCAACGTCGGCGACTTCGAGGCGTTCGACCCGGTCCGCGGGGACGAGCAGCTCGCCGAGCTCACCGGCCTGGCCCGGGCGGCGGTCACCGCGGGCTTCACGATGATCAAGACGGCGCTCCCCGGCCCGGCCCGGCCGCTGGAGTCCCGGGCGTTCGTGGCCGCGCAGGTCGAGCGGTTCGCCGCCCTGCGGGACGCGGTCGGGGACACGGTCGACATCGCGATCGACTTCCACGGCCGGGTCTCCCCGGCCCTGGCCGCGGTCCTCATCGCCGAGCTGGCGCCGCTCTCCCCGCTGTTCGTGGAGGAGCCGTGCCAGCCGGAGAACGTCGACGCGATGGCCCGCATCGCCCGGGGCACCAGCGTCCCGATCGCCACCGGGGAACGGCTCTTCACGACCTGGGGGTTCCGCGACGTCCTCGAGAAGGGCGCGGCCAGCGTGCTGCAGCCCGACCTCGCCCACTGCGGCGGGATCTCGCAGGGACGGAAGATCGCGGCGATGGGCGAGGCCCACTACGCCGCCTTCGCCCCGCACAACCCGCTCGGGCCGGTGAACCTCGCGGCGAGCGTGCAGCTGGCCGCGACCGTCCCCGGCTTCCTGGCCCAGGAGCAGCTGCACCTCGGCGAGGGCCTGCTCCGGCAGCCGTTCGAGGTCGTCGACGGCCACCTCGAGCTGCCCACCGGGCCCGGTCTCGGCATCGAGCTCCTCCCCGACGCCGACCTCGCCGACCGGGTCTTCGACGGCGCCTGGGCGCTGCCGGTGTGGCACACCGCGGACGGGGCCGTCGCCCCCTGGTGAGAGGCCGGCGGCGGGAGCATCACCGGGGACGGCCGAGCTGGGCGGCGGCCGCGATGATCGCCGCGCCGGTCATGTCGAGGGCGGGCTCGTCGGTCTGCCACGACCGCACGTCGTCCAGGTACACACTGCCCGACCCGTCGTAGACCCCGGCCGGGACCGCGGCGGTGGTGCCGGCCGCGGGGCAGGCGACCATGCCGTCCTGCAGTCCCCCGAGGCCGCCGTCGAACTGGGCGGCGCCGTTCGGGCCGTTGACGACGGCGCCGACCGCCAGCGGGGCGCGGCCGTCGGTGCTGCCCCTGAGGTTGGCGACCTGGTGCTGCATGCAGTGCGGATAGGTGGTGCCCACGCCGACCATGAAGCTCACGCCCCACGCGTTCGCCCCGAACACCCAGCCCCGCAGGGAGGCCGCGAGATCATCGAAGCGGCGGTCGCCGGTGAGCGAGCGGTACCAGCCCTCGGTGGCGACCAGGCCGAGGGTGTGGGAGTCGACGTCGAACTGCGTGTCGTCCACCCCGGCCCCGAACGGCTCGGCGGCCGACCGCCGGGCCGCGCCGGCCAGCTGCCGGCGGAGGTCGGCCACGAGCGCGGCGCGCGTGACAGCGAGGTGGCCCGTCGCCTGCCCGCGGACCGCGCGTATCGTCCGGGCGAGATCGGTGTGCGCGAGGGCGCTCACGTCGTACAGGTTGAAGGTGTCGCCCGCGCCGTGGTGGACGTCGTCGCGCAGGTACGCCCGGGCCCAGTGCGCCGCGTCGCCCAGGTAGGGCTGCGCGGGTCGGTGCAGGGCGAGCCGCGCGCGGGCGGTCTCGACCGCGCCGAGCTCCATGTCGTCGTGCCAGCCGGCCTCCGGGTAGAACGCGTTCGGCAGCGCGGTGACGAGCGGCACGGGCGGGGACGCCGTGTCGGCCATCGCGTACAGGGACGTCGCGTCGGCCAGCTCGGCCCGGGCGCGGCGGGGGTGGGCGCGCGCGTCGGCCTGCGCGGCCAGGGCGAAGGCGGCCGAGACCCGGCCGGCGAGGTTGGGACTGATCGGGCGGCCCGGCGGCGCGGCCCGGAACACCGGGCGGTGGGCGGCGGCGTAGCGGTCGACGGCCGCGCGGTCGGAATCGTCGCGCTCGGGCAGCCGCCACAGGTCGTGGTCCCCGGTGAAGGTGCCGGCGTCGTTGCCGGAGCCGATGCCCACCTGCAGGTACAGGGTCTTCGTCCGCGAGTCCCACATCCTGGCGAGCCAGTCCGAGCCGTGGCGGGCCTCCGCGAGCAGCGAGGCCGGCGCGGCCGGGCCGAGGCTGCGGGCCGCCTCGTAGAGGAGCACGTCGGCGTAGGCGGTCGAGTGGGTCAGCTTCAGGTAGTCCCCGGCGTCGAACCAGCCGCCCTCGACGTCGACCGTCCCGCCGGACGGGGTGAGGTCGGCGTCGGTGATCGCGTCGGAGTCGGGCTCGAAGTCCGGCCACAGGTACAGCTGCGCGGCCGCGTCGTCGAGGTGGGACGGCCGGCGGCGCAGCGGGCCGGCGACGACGCCGGCGCCGTCGCGCTGCACCCGGTCGAACGCGATCCCCTTGCTCAGCACGGGATCCCACAGCTCGGCGCGGGTCAGCACCGGGAACGCCACCGACCGGACGGCGGTCCCGGGCAGGACGAGGTGGTAGCGCCCCCTCCGGGTCACGCGGCTGAAGTCCGCGCTGTAGACGTCGGGGAACGCGGCGCTCCACGCCCCGCGCCGGACCAGGTGGACCCGGGCGACCCGCCGGCCCCGGCGGTCCACCACGTCGACCACCGCGCCCGGCAACGCCCGCGGCGACAGGACGTACGCGGTCTTGCGGTCACCGGGCAGGTAGCCGGCCTGGTCGACCCGGAGCTGCACCGCGGGCGCCGGTGCCGTCGTCGACACCGTCACCGCTCGTCCCGACCCGGCGTCCCGTCCCGACGCCGTGCCGGCCGCGGCCGCGGGACCGACCGCCGGGCCGGCCGCCGGCAGCAGCAGGGACACCGAGAGGGCGAGCCCGCAGAGCAGGCGGTGACGCGTCATCGCGGGACCATACCGACCCCGGGGCACACCGGCTCCGGTCAGTACGCGCGGGCGACCACCGCGACCAGCCCGGCGTCGTCGCCGGCATCGGGGACGCCGCCGTCCTCGCGGACGAGGCAGCGCACGGTGACACCCCGCTGGGACAGGGTCTCCTCGCCGGCGACGCCGAGGGTGGACCACGCGATGCGGGCCCACCCGGTCGCCGCGGCCGCCGCGGCATCCTCGACGGTGTCGACGTCGACGGTCCGCTCGTCGCGCCGGCGGGTGGCCTCGGCGAGCAGCGCCGCCTGGTCCCGGGCGAGGGCGTCGACCACGGTGTCCGCGACCGCCGCGAGGGCGACCGTGGTGTACTCGCCGGGGATCCGCCGGACGACGGTGACGACCCCGGTCGCGAGGTCGCGCGGCCCGACCTCCACCCGCACGGGGTAGCCCTTCAGCTCGGCGTCGACGGCGCGGCGGCCGTACTGGACGTCGACCCGGTCGTCGAGCTCGGCGCGGACCCCGGCCGCCAGCAGCTCCGAGAGCAGTGCTCGCGCGACCCGGTCGACCTCGGGATCGGCCCGCACGAGGGTCACCAGCACCTGGACCGCGGCCAGCGCGGGCGGCACCCGGAGCCCCGCATCGTCGCCGTGGCACATGATCAGGCCGCCGACCATGCGGGTCGACGAGCCCCAGGACGTGGTGTGCGCGAGGCGGCGCTCGCCGGCCGCGTCGAGGAAGTCGATGCCGAACGCCCGCGCGAAGTTCTGGCCGAGCTCGTGCGACGTGCCCATCTGCAGGGCGCGCCCGTCGCCCATCATCGCCTCGCAGGTGAGGGTGTCCACCGCCCCGGCGAAGCGCTCCTTCGCGGTCTTCCGCCCGCGGACGACCGGGATCGCCAGCACCGACACCATGAAGTCCGCGTAGACGTCGTCGAGGATCCGCCGTGCGTAGGCGCTCGCGTCGGCGGCGTCCGCGTGCGCGGTGTGCCCCTCCTGCCAGAGGAACTCCGTCGTGCGCAGGAAGATCCGCGGCCGCAGCTCCCAGCGCACCACGTTCGCCCACTGGTTGAGCAGCAGGGGCAGGTCCCGCCAGGACTGGACCCACTTCCCGAGGTACTCCCCGACCACGGTCTCCGAGGTGGGCCGCACGACGACCGGCTCCTCGAGGACCTTCCCGCCGGCGTGGGTCACGACCGCGAGCTCGGGACTGAAGCCGGCGACGTGCTCGGCCTCCCGGTGCAGGTAGGACTCCGGGATGAACAGCGGGAAGTAGGCGTTGCGCGCGCCGGTGGCCTTGATCCGCGCGTCGAGCTCGGCCTGCATCCGCTCCCAGAGCGCGTAGCCGTAGGGCCGGATGACCATCGTCCCGCGGACCGGCCCGGACTCGGCCAGCTCCGCCTTCGCCACGACGTCCTGGTACCAGGCGGGGAAGTCCTCCCCCTGCGGGGTGAGGACGCGCTGACGGGCCACGGGCGCTGATCCTAGGGCGGCGAGCCCCGGCGAACCCCGGCGATCCCCGGGACGACGGCCGCCGGCCCGCTCCCGGGCGGGAGCGGGCCGGCGGTGCTCAGGCGCGCGGGGACGGGGTCAGCGGAAGGTCTTCAGGCCCTTCGGGGTGCCGCGCCCGGTCGGCCCGTCCCAGCCGGGTCCGGAGGTGCAGAGCCGCGTGTCGTCGTAGCCGTAGGACTCGCACTCCCCCGGGTAGTCGTTGGCGCCGATGAGGACGTCGTTGAACCGCGTCCCGGAACCCGTGTAGAGGGCGCTCGGGCCGACCACCGTCGACGGCACCCCGGCGCGGGCGTACATCCCCGCGATGAACGGCGAGGACGCGCTGGTCCCGCCGACGACGACGAACCCGTAGGGGAAGCCCGTGGCCGGGGCGTAGCTGTTGTAGACCGCGACCCCGGTGTAGGGGTCCGCGACGGCCGAGATGTCGGTGTCGGTCCGGTTGCCGAAGCACGCCGCGGCCACCGACTCGGGCTGCCCGACCGCCGGTCCGAGGTCGAACGTGCACCCGCTGCCCGCGCCGTTCCAGGCGGTCTCGGTGTAGCCGCGCGCCACCGTCGTGTCGGTGTAGAGGGACGTGCCACCCGCGGCGATCACCGTGGTCAGGTCCGCCGGCCAGCTGTTGCCGCCGAGGTTGACCCCGCTGTCCCCGCTGGAGGCGACGACGGCGATGCCGTGGTGGCGCATGTCGGCCGCCGGGCTGCCCGTGTCGGTGTAGGTGTCCGCGTCGTAGCCGTAGCTGATGCTCGCGGACTTCGCGCCGAGGCGGACCGCCTCCTGCGTCGCCTGCGCGAAGTGCAGCGTCGCGACGTCCTCGTCGGCCTGGCTCTCCGGAGCCGCGTCGAGGGCCGGGATCTGGATCTCGACGATCTTGCAACGCGGACAGGCCGCCGACGCCATGTCGACGTCCAGCGCCGTCTCCAGGGAGACCAGCTCCTCGACGAAGGAGGTGAACTCGTCCGTCGACGGCTGGTAGGGCGCACCACCCTTGTAGGTGACCTGCTTGAAGCAGCCGCTCGCGACGGTGCACCGGGGCAGGCCGTAGGCGTCGCGGTAGATCGTGAGGTCGGACTCGAGCGTCGGGTACGCCCCGGCGTCGATGATCGCGATCGTCCCGGTCCCGCCGTCGGTCGCGTTGGTCCCGTAGGCGGCCTCGAGGTCGGTGGCGCCGTACCCGACGGGCGTCCCGGTGATCAGCAGGTCCTTCGACGTCTTCGACGAGGTCAGCACCTCGGCCCGGCAGGCCAGGTGGTGCACCGCGCAGACGGCGAGGGTGCCGTGGCTGCTCGCCAGCGTCCCCGCCCGGAGCTGGGCCCGCAGCCGGGGGACGGTGTTCGCCGCCGCCCGCTGGGTGGTCAGCCCCCGCACCGGTGCCGGCGTCCGTGCCCAGCCGCTCGCGGCGGGCACCCCCAGCAGCCCGGCGACGGCGACCGCCACCGCACCCGTTCGCATCCACGACCTCATGCAGGACTCCTCGAGCAGGGACCGGCCCCCGGCCGGTCGGTGCGGCTCCCGGGACGGCGCCGGGACGCGCGGCGGCAGCGGACGCTCGCTGCTGTCGGTGACGGAACCCTCACAGGTGGGCCATTCACAGTCAATGGGCAGGAGGTCTCGATCCGCCGATGATCATGTGTCCGGGCTCCATGATCTGCCGAGGCGGCGGATCGACCTCAGACGGACCCAGCCGAGCCGGAGTTCCCGATGGTCAGCCCGCCGAACGCGGAGCCGTCGGCCGCCTCGTCGGCCGGTGTCGTCGGGACGCGTCGTCAGGCGGCCGGACGCAGAGCGGCGAGGCGACCCGCGATCTCGGCCAGCCCCACCTCGAGGCGGTCGCCGGAGATGCGGTCGACGTGCTCGACGGTCCCGGTCGCGAGGCCGCGCCCGGCGACCACGATGTCGGGGATCCCGAGCAGCTCGGCGTCGGTCAGCTTCACCCCGACACTCACCCGCGGCCGGTCGTCGAGCAGCACCGACAGGCCCGCGGCCTCCAGCGCCGTGGCCAGGGCCGCGGTGGCCTCGACTGCTTCGGGGGTACGCCCGACCGCGACCACGTACACGTCGAACGGCGCCACCGACCGCGGCCAGCGCAGGCCGCGGTCGTCGTGGTGGAGCTCCGCGACGGCCGCGACCGCGCGGGTGACGCCGAGGCCGTAGGAGCCCATCGTCACCGTGACCTGCTGTCCCCTCTCGTCCAGGACGGTCAGCCCGAGGGCTTCGGCGAACTTCCGCCCCAGGGCGAAGACGTGCCCGATCTCGATGCCGCGGGCGGCCGCGAGCGGGCCGGAGCCGTCCGGGGCCGGGTCCCCGACGCGGACCTCCGCCGCCTCCACCGTGCCGTCGCCGGTGAAGTCCCGGCCCGCGACGAGCCCGAGGACGTGGCGTCCCCGCTCGTTCGCGCCCGTGACCCACGCGGTCCCGGTGACGACCCGAGGGTCGAGGAGGTACCGGATGCCGCCGGGCGACGCCGTGCCCAGCCCGCCGGGGCCGATGTAGCCCTTGACGAGGGTGGGGTGGGCCGCGAAGTCCTCGTCGGTGAACGGCTCCACGGACGCCGGGTACACCGCGGCCTCCAGTCGCACGGGGTCGACGTCGCGGTCGCCGGGCAGGCCGATCGCGAGGGGCTCCCACGAGCCGTCCGGGGCGACGAGCCGCACGATCACGTTCTTCAGCGTGTCCGCGGCGGTCCACGCCCGGTCCGGCCGGGGCAGACGCTCCTGCAGCAGGGCCACGAGGCTGGCGATCGTCGGGCTGTCGGGGGTGTCGTGCACCTGCGCCGGGGGGAGTCCGTCGAGCGGCAGGTCCGGCGGCACGACCGTGCGCACCGCCTCCACGTTGGCCGCGTACCCGCCGGGGCTGCGCACGTAGGTGTCCTCGCCGTTCTCCGCCGGCGCGAGGAACTCCTCGCTGCGCGACCCGCCCATGGCCCCCGCCATCGCCGAGACGATCACGTAGGGCAGCCCGAGACGCACGAAGATCGCCTCGTAGGCGGCGCGGTGGACCTCGTAGGAGCGCGCCAGGCCCTCCTCGTCGAGGTCGAAGGAGTACGAGTCCTTCATGATGAACTCGCGCCCCCGCAGGAGACCGGCCCGGGGGCGGGCCTCGTCGCGGTACTTCGTCTGGATCTGGTAGAGCGCGAGCGGCAGGTCCTTGTAGGAGGAGTAGAGGTCCTTCACGAGGAGCGTGAACATCTCCTCGTGCGTCGGGCCCAGGAGGTAGTCACCGCCCCGGCGGTCCTTCAGCCGGAAGATCCCGTCGCCGTACTCCGTCCAACGGCCCGTGGCCTCGTAGGGCTCGCGGGGCAGCAGCGCCGGGAAGTGCACCTCCTGCGCACCCGCGGCGTCCATCTCCGCCCGCACGATCGCCTCGACCCGGCGGAGCACCCGCAGGCCCATCGGCAGCCAGGACGAGATGCCGGGGGCGGCGCGACGGATGTAACCGCCGCGGACGAGGAGGCGGTGCCCCGGGAGCTCGGCGTCGGCCGGGTTGTCCCGCAGGGTGCGCAGGAACAGGGTCGACATGCGGGTCACCATGTCCGCCGACGCTAGCGGGGCGCCCCCGGCGCCCGGCCGGAGTCACCCCCGGCGCCCGGCTGATCTCACCGCCAGCGGCGCGGGAGCGGCGTCTCGAACAGACCCGGGAGACGGGTCAGGTAGTCGCGGCGGGAGACGGTGCCCGCGCCGAGGGAGCGCAGGTGGGGGGTGAGCCACTGCACGTCGACGAGCCGGTCGCGGCCGCCGCCGGCCCCGCGGTCACCGCCGCCGCCGTGGTCACCGCCGCCGCGGTCGTCGCCGGTGAGCAGCTCGACGAGCCCCGCGAGCGCGACCTTGCTGGCGTCGCGCGCCCAGGGACCCTCGGCGTGGAACATCGACTCCCCGGCGAACAACCCGCCGATCGCGACCCCGTAGAGACCGCCCGCGAGCTCGCCCGCCGGTGTCCAGGCCTCGACCGAGTGGGCCCAGCCGAGCGCGTGGAGGCGGGTGTAGGCCCGGACCAGGTCGCGGGTGATCCACCCCCCGGGCCGCGAGGTCCGGGCGCACGCGCCGATCACCGCGTCGAACGCCGTGTCGACGCGGACCTCGAACCGTCGTGCGGACTTCGCCAGCGAGCGGGCGACCACCAGCGCGGCCGGCTCGAGCACCCCCCGCCGCGCCGGGCACCACCAGACGGGGGCGCCCCGCCGGGCCACCGGCATCGGGAAGACCCCGGCGCGGTAGGCCGCCAGCAGGGTCCCGGCCTCGAGGTCGGCGCCGCGGCCGACGACGTCGTCGGGGCCCTGGTCCAGTTCGGGGTCGGCCCGGTCGGAGCCGTCGGAACCGACGGAGCCGTCCCCGGACCCGTCGGCCGGGGCGGCGGCGGCCGTGGGGGCGACGCGCGGGTCGGGGCACGCCGGCGGCCCGCCTCGGGTGAAGGCCGTCGTGTCGAAGACCCAGCGGGAGGGCGGCGGCTCGACGGGCAGCGTCAGCTCCACTCGTAGGTGACGCCCGTGAGCTGCTCGGACACGATCCAGAGCGCGGCGGCGGTCACGTCGTCGTGGGCCGCCGGAGCGACGGGGACCCGGACGGGGGCGCCGACCCACTGGCCGGGGCCGGCGGGGCCGAAGACCTCCAGCGGCCGGACGTCGGGCATGGTCGCGGCGTACAGCTGGGGGAGCACGCCGGCCTGCGGGGACTGCGCCAGGACGTGGGCGACCGACCGGGCGAGCGGCCGGAGCAGCCCGGAGCCCACTTTCGAGCTCGCGACGAGGCCGGTCGAGGCGAAGCCGGGGTGGGCGGCGACGGCGAGCAGCGACCGCCCGTGCTCGTCCGCCCGGTGCTGCAGCTCCCGCGCGAACAGGAGGTTGGCGAGCTTGGACTGGCCGTAGGCGCCCCACGGCGAGTAGCGGCGCCCCTCCCCGTTCAGGTCGGAGACCGTCACCCGCCCGACGCGGTGCGCCGGCGAGGTGACCACCACGACCCGCGGTGTGCCGTCCGGGGTCGACCCGGACTGCGAGAGCGGCACCGGACCCGGGCGCGGGCGCAGCAGCGGCAGCAGCCGCCCGACGAGGGCGAAGTGGCCCAGGTGGTTGGTGCCGATCTGGGTCTCGAAGCCGTCGACGGTGCGCCCGCGCGGAGTCGCCATGACCCCGGCGTTGGCCAGGACGAGGTCGAGGCGGTCGACCCGCGCCGCGACGTCGGCGGCCGCCGCGGCGACGGAGGCGAGGTCCGCGAGGTCGAGGGCGACCATCTCGGGGACAGGCCCGGACGCGGTCGCCGCCACCCGGCGGAACGCGACCTCCCCCCGCCCGGCGTCGCGTGCGGTCAGCAGTACCCGCGCCCCCGCCCGTGCGAGGAGCTGCGCCGAGCGGAGACCGAGCCCGGACGTCGCGCCCGTGACCAGCACCGTCCGGCCGGTCTGGTCGGGGACGTCGGCCGCGGTGAACGCCCCCGCCGGCCGGCCGAGCAGCGCGGACCGCAGGAAGGTGACGGCCCGTGAGGAGGGTCCCCCGACGTCCCGGAGGGGCGGGTGGACGTCGTCGGTCTCGGTCGGACCCGGCTGCGCCATCCTCCGATCCTCGTCCCGCGGCGGCCGCTGCGGGTGCCGTCGGGCCCGCGCGCAGGGGCCGACCTAGATTGGCGTGGTGGCCACGCCCCGCTCGGTCGGCGGCGGCCGCTCGCTGCTCCGGGCGAGCGCGGAGGCCGCGAACCGGCTGGCCCCGGTCGCGGTCGGCGGGCTCATGCACCAGATCGTCGAGCGGGCGGTCGAGGGCACCGGGCCGGTCCGCGGGGCGGCCGCCTGGGGCGACACGCTGCTGCGCAACCGGGCCGGCTCGGTCGACGCGGCGACCCGGGACGCCGTGGCCATCACCACCAGCATGGCCGGGGCGCAGGGCTTTCTGTCCGGGCTCGGCGGGGTCCTCGCCGCGGCGGTCACGCTGCCCGCGAACCTGCTCGGGCTCGCCGTCCTCCAGGTCCGTCTCGCGGCCACGATCGCGCACATCCACGGCTACGACGTCGACGACGACCGGGTCCGCCTCGCCGTGCTGACGAGCCTGCTGGCGGAGAAGGAGATCGACGGCCTGGTCCGCTCCGGCCGCCTCCCCAGCACGGCGCTGGGCCTGGCCACCGCGCCGGTCTACGACCCCGCGGTCTTCGGGACGGTCTCCGACGCGGTCCTGGCCGCGCTGATGTCCCGGGTCGGCGGCAAGCGCATGGTCGTCGCCGTCGCCCGCCGGGTGCCGGTCCTCGGGGGCATCGTCGGCGCCGGCGCGGACGCCGCCGGGACCTGGTACGTGGCCAACGGCGTCCGGTCGCAACTGCCGGTCCGCCGGGCCAGCGCGCCCCGGCGCCCCTGAGGTCCGGTCCACCCACTCCCGCCCCACCCGACAGTCCGACCGGGTGACCGGGTGACCGGGTGACCGTCGTCCACAGGGCGGTACCGGCGGGGACACCGTCCCCAGCCGTGTTCCCCCGACGCGGCCGGTCCGGGGTCGGCGCCCCAGGGTCGGGCTGTGGCCGTCGACGAGGGGGACCAGGTGCCGCCGGCCCGGCGCGCCGTGCGGCTGGCGCGTGACGCGCTGCTGGTCGCGCTGTTCGCCGTCACCACCTCGCTCCTGCTGGGAGCGCTGCGCGGCGACGGCCGTCCGGTGCCGGTCGCGGCCGACCTGTCGGTCCCGCTGGTCCCCCTCGGGCCGGCGGCCGCCAGCCGCGCCGCCCTCGCCGCTCTCGCGGTCGTCCCCGCCCGCCCGCACGTCGCGGGGTACGACCGCTCCTGCGGGAGCGGGCACACCTGCGTCTTCGGCCCGGCCTGGTCGGACGACGTCGACGTGGCCGACGGCCACGACGGGGTCGACACCCGCACCGACGTCATCCGCCGGGACCGCGGGTCGGCGGCCGTCCTCCGCGACCCCTACTCGGGGCGGGCGACGACCACCATCCAGATCGACCACCTCGTCCCCCTCGCCGCCGCGTGGGACCTCGGCGCCCGGACGTGGCCGGCCCGGGAGCGCCTGGACTTCGCCAACGACCCGCGGGAGCTCCTGTCGGTCTCCGCGGCGGAGAACCAGCTCAAGAGCGACGAGATCCCGGGCGACTGGGCCGGCTGCCTGCGGGCGCCGGGGCCCTGCGAGCACGCGGTCCCGGCCGTCTGGTTCCCGCGTCCCGGGATCCGCTGCGCCCTCGCCGAGCGGTACGTGCTGGTCTGCCGCACCTACTCCCTCACGGTCACCGTGGCCGACCGCCGGTCCCTCGCCGACATGCTCGGGACCTGCGAGGCGTGAGGTGCCCCCGGCCCGCCGCGTCCCACCCGGCCCGCCGATCCCGCCGGCCACCGCCGCGGGGCGGCCGGTCCCGGCGACACCTAGCCTGGGCAATTGATGTCAGACGCTCACACCCAGGCCGGCGACGGCGCTGCGGTCTCCCCCGTCCCGCGTCCAGGCTGGATCCGGCGGCTGGTCGCCGCCTGCGCGACCCATCCGTGGCTGCTGGGTCTGTGTCTGGCCACCTCGGCGATCGGCACGGCGGTCCAGGGCGTGGTCCCGCTCTTCACCGCGCACGCGGTGAACCAGGCCGTCGACCACCGGACGACGGCGCTGACGGCGACGGTGGTCGCGCTCGGCATCCTCGCGGCCGTCAACTTCGTGATGACCTTCGCGCGGCGCTACCTCGGCGGCGCGCTGTCCCTGAACGTCCAGCTCGACCTGCGGAACTCGATCTTCCGGGCCCTGCAGCGCCTGGACGGGGCCAAGCAGGACGAGCTGCGCGTCGGGCAGGTCGTGTCCCGCGTGATCAATGACCTGCAGCTGGTCCAGGGCCTGCTGATGATCGTGCCGCTGTCCTTCGGCAGCGTCGTGCTCCTCGTGGTCTCGATCGTCGCGATGCTCTACCTGTCGCCGGTGCTGACCCTGGTCGCGGTGCTGATCGTGCCGCTCGCGGCCCTCACGGCCGGGCGCTCCCGCCGGCGGCTGCTGCCGGCGACGTGGCTCGCGGCCCAGCGGGCGGCGGACGTCTCGCAGGTCGTCGAGGAGACGGTCACCGGCGTTCGGGTCGTCAAGGGCTTCGGTCAGGAGGAGCGGGAGATCTCCCGGATGGAGCGGGCCGGGCGGCTGCTGTTCGCCGACCGGATGCTCTCCGCGAAGATCAACTCCCGCTTCGCCCCGACCCTGGGGGCGCTGCCGCAGCTCGGGCAGGTCGGGGTCCTCGGGCTCGGCGGGTACCTCGCGCTGACCGGCCGGATCGACCTCGGCACGTTCGTCGCCTTCGCGGCGTACCTGGCGATGCTGTCCAACGTCGCCCGGATCCTGTCCAGCGTCGTCGTGACCTCCCAGCTGGCACGGGCGGGCATCGACCGGGTCTACGACCTCGTCGACACCCGGCCGACGATCACCGAGGCCGCCCACCCGGTGGCGGTGCCCGACGGCCCCCTCGGGCTGGAGCTCCGCGACGTCCACTTCGGGTACACCGCCGCCGACCCGGTCCTCGTCGGACTCGACCTGAGCGTGGCGCCCGGGGAGACGGTCGCCCTCGTCGGCGGCTCCGGGTCGGGCAAGTCCACGGTGTCCCTGCTGCTCGGCCGCTTCTACGACCCGTCGGCCGGCTCGATCTCCCTCGGCGGCGTCGACGTCACCGACGTGTCGATGCACGAGCTGCGCCGGGCCGTCGGGCTGGTCTTCGAGGAGGCCTTCCTCTTCTCCGACAGCATCCGGGCCAACATCGCCTACGGCCGCCCCGACGCGAGCGATGCCGAGGTCCGCGCCGCGGCCCGGGCGGCCGCCGCCGAGGACTTCGTGGAGGCCCTCCCCGACGGGTACGACACCGTGGTCGGCGAGCGCGGGCTGACCCTGTCCGGCGGCCAGCGCCAGCGGATCGCCCTCGCCCGCGCCCTGCTCTGCCGGCCCCGGGTGCTCGTCCTGGACGACGCGACCTCCGCCGTGGACACCGCCACCGAGGCCCGGATCCACGACGCCCTCGCCGAGGTCACGCGCGGGCTCACCACCGTCCTCATCGCGCACCGCCGCTCCACCCTGGCCCTCGCCGACCGGATCGCGGTCCTCGACCGCGGCCGGGTCGTCGACATCGGCACCGAGGCGGAGCTGACGGCCCGCAACGCGCAGTTCGTCGCGATGCTCGCGGGCCCGGACGACGCCCTCGACCCCGACGCCGTCCAGCTGGACGCCGCCGGGGCGGAGATCGCGCGGACGCCCGCCCAGCTGGTCGCCGCGGACGCCGCGGCGCTGGTCCGGGCCACACTGCAGGCCGACAGCGACCGCACGGCGAACGCCGCCGACCGGCCGGACGCGGCCACGGGCATCACCCCCGCACTGTGGCCGGCGGTGCCCGCGGTCGACGAGATCGCCCGGCTCATGGCCGAGCGGGACCGGGTCATGGACGGCGACGGGTCCGCCGCGAGCGAGCGGGACGACGCGGACCGCCCACGCCTCGACGACCCTCTCGGCGCCGGTGCCGACCACACGGACCACGACGGGGTCGGGGTCCACGCCGGCTCGACCGCGCGGGTCGGCGCGGGCATCTCGGGGATGCCCGGGATGCGGGCCGGACGCGGCGGTGGCGGCGGCGGTGGCGGCGGGATGGGCGGCATGGCCGCGATCGCCGGGGCGATCCCCGCGAGCCCGGAGCTGCTCGAGCTGGTGGCGGCGCTCCCGCCGTCGACGGAGGAGCCGGTGCTGCCCGGGGAGGACATCCGGGCGCCCCAGCCCGACTTCCGCTTCTCCCGGCTGATCCGCCCGGTCCGCGGCCTGCTGGTGCTCGCACTGCTGCTCGTCGTCGGGGACGCCCTCGCCTCGATCGCCTTCCCGCTCCTCGCCCGCTACGCCGTCGACGGCGGGGTCATGAAGCACTCCGAGCAGGCGCTGTGGATCGCGGCCTCGATCGGGCTCGTCGTCGTCGCGGCGGACTGGGTCTTCGTGGCGGGACAGACCGTGGTCGCCGCGCGTGCCGGGGAGCGGCTGCTCTTCGGGCTCCGGATCCGCAGCTTCGCGCACCTGCAGCGCCTCGGGCTGGACTTCTACGAGCGCGAGCTCGGCGGTCGGATCATGACGCGGATGACGACCGACGTCGACGCGCTGTCGCAGTTCCTGCAGACGGGGCTCAACCAGGCCGTCGTGTCGATCATCACCGTCGCCGGGGTCGCGGGGGTGCTGGTCGGGGTCGACCCCGAGCTGTCGCTGGTCGCCCTGGCGCCGATGCCGGTGCTGGCCGTGGCGACGCTGGTCTTCCGGCACCTGTCCGGGCTCGCCTACAGCGAGGCCCGGGAGCGGATCAGCGTGGTCAACGCCGACCTGCAGGAGAACATCTCCGGGCTGCGGGTCTCGCAGGCCTACACCCACGAGGACATCTCCTACGCGCGTCTCGCCGGCCGCGGCGAGGCCTACCTGGAGTCCCGCATGCGGGCCCAGCGCTACATCGCCACGTTCTTCCCGTTCGTCAACCTCCTGTCGGACCTCGCGACCGCCGTGGTGCTCGCGATCGGCGCGCGCCAGGTCGCGCGGGGTGGCCTGTCCGCAGGGGTGCTCACCGCGTTCCTGCTGTACCTGACGCTGTTCTTCGCCCCGATCCAGCAGCTGTCGCAGGTGTTCGACGGCTACCAGCAGGCCCGGGTCGGGCTGCGGCGCATCGGCACGCTGCTGCGGACGCCGTCGAGCATCGTCTCGGAGCCCGACGCCCTCGCGGTGCCCGCGCACCTCGCCGGCCCGATCCGGTTCCGCGACGTCCACTTCCGCTACGCCGGCGCAGCCACCGAGGCGCTGCGCGGCATCGACCTGACCCTGGTGCCGGGCCAGTCCGTCGCCCTCGTCGGGCCGACCGGCGCGGGCAAGTCGACGCTGGTCAAGCTGCTCGCCCGCTTCTACGACGTGACCGACGGCGCCCTCGAGGTGGGCGGGGTCGACCTGCGCCACTACGACCTGGCCGGCTACCGCGCCCGCCTCGGGGTCGTGCCGCAGGAGGCGCACCTCTTCTCCGGCGACGTCGCGACGAACATCGCCTACGGCCGGCCGGAGTCCACGGCCGCCGACGTCGAGGCGGCGGCCCGGTCGGTCGGGGCCATCGGCATGCTGCACGCGCTGCCGGCGGGCTTCCGGCACCCGGTCTCCGAGCGCGGCGGCGGCCTGTCCGCCGGTCAGAAGCAGCTCGTCGCCCTGGCCCGGGCCGAGCTCGTCGACCCCGACCTGCTGCTGCTCGACGAGGCGACCGCGGCGCTGGACCCGGCGGCCGAACGCAGCGTCCTCGACGCCGGCGACCGCCTCCGCCGCCGCGCCGGGGCGCGGGCGGGCGGCCCCCGCACGACGGTCCTCATCGCCCACCGCCTCGCCACCGCCGCGCAGGCCGACCGGATCATCGTGATGGACGCCGGCCGGGTCGTCGAGGACGGCACCCACGCCCAGCTCCTGCACGCCGACGGGCTCTACGCCGGGCTGTGGGCCGCCGACGGGTCGGCGGGGGACCGGGTGGGTTCCGCGGACGCGGCCTACGCGGTCGCCCCGGCCGAGCCGGCCGGCTCGGTCCCCGTCGGCTGAGCCGGTGGATCGGTCCCGTCGACTGACCCCGCCGGGACCCGTCAGGGACCGGTCGACTGATCCTTCGGGACCCGTCCGGGTCCCGTCGGGATCCGCCGGGACGACCCGTCGCGGTCAGGCCGAGGGCGGGGTGAAGTCGGCGGCGACCAGGCGGCCGACCTGCAGCGCCGCCCACGGGCTGATCAGCTGCGGGGCGGCGGCGGCGGCGCTGACCATGTCCGGCCAGTCGATCCACTCCCACTGCTCGACCTCGGCCGGGTCCGGGTCCGGGGGGCCCTCGACCAGCCCGGCCCAGACCGGGCAGAACTCGTTCTCCACGGTCCCCCGGGAGTCGGTCGCGGTGTAGGCGAAGTCCGGCAGCACACACCGCAGTCCGGTGACCGCCAGCCCGAGCTCGCCCCCGACCCGCCGGTGGACGGCGGCGACCGGGTCCTCGCCCGGGGCGGGGTGCCCGCACGCGGAGTTCGTCCACACCCCCGGGAACGTCAGCTTGTCGACGGCCCGGCGGGTCAGCAGGAAACGGCCCGCACGATCGAAGAGGTAGGTCGAGAACGCCAGGTGGAGCGGGGTGTCGGCGGTGTGGACCGCCACCTTCGACGCGGTCCCGACCGGCCGGTGGTCGGCGTCGAGCAGGACGACGAGGTCGTCGCGGACCGCACCGGCGACGCCGGTGGTCCCGTCGGCCCCGCTCCCGACCAGCCTCATGCCGCCGCCCCGTCCGACCGTGGGATGCGGCCGGCACCGGGGCAGCACTCCCACCCGCGGCCCGGCCCGGGCTCCACTCTCACCCACCGCACTCTCACCCACCGCGCGGGCCGGGGCCAACCCGCCGCCGTCTCGGCGGGTCGGGCGGGGTGCGATCCGGCCACCGCGGGACGGCCCCGGCCCCGGACACCGCGGGATCCTCGCAGCGGTGCGCCACACTGGCCCGGTGAGCATCATCCGCCGGGTCGAGCGCGGGCTCGAGGGGGCCGTGAACGGCGTCTTCGCCCGCGCCTTCAAGGCCGACGTCCAGCCGGTCGAGGTGGCCGCGGCGCTCCAGCGGGAGCTCGACGGCTCCGCCCGGATCGTCTCGCGCGACCGCCGGCTCGTGCCGAACGACTTCGTGGTCGACCTGTCCCCGCACGACCACGACAAGCTCGCCCCCTTCCAGGTCGCCCTCGTCCGGGAGCTGTCCAGCTCGACCCGGGAGTACGCCGGCATGCAGGGCTACCTCTTCCCGGGCCCGCTGCACATCGACCTCGCCCGCGACGACCGGCTGTCCACCGGGCGGTTCGCGATCAGGTCCGCGGTCGTGGCCGACGAGTCCGACGCGGCCGCCGCCGGCGCATGGGCGGCCGGCGCGCCGCCGGCGTCGCAACCGGGCTACGACCCGCGCTACGCCGGGCCCGTCGCCGAGCCCGCCGTGGGGATGGTGCCCGGGTTCACCCCGGGCGACAGCTCGGCGGCCGGCGACGAGGCCGCCGAGGACTGGAACGGCGGCGGCTGGGCCCAGGACTGGGACGACCCCGAACCCACCGGGGTGACCGGGGTGACCAGGTCCGGCGCGGCGGACGACGACGGCGCGGACCGGGCCGCGGACCGTCGCGAGCCGGTCCCGTTCGCCCACCTGCAGGTGCTCGGGGGCGACCGGATCGCCGTCGAGCCCCCCGGGGTGGTCATCGGCCGCGCGTCGGACGCCGACGTGCGGGTCGACGATCCCGGGGTGTCCCGTCACCACGCGGAGCTCCGCATCCAGTGGTCGGGCACCCGCTACACCCTCGAGGTCGTGGACCTCGGCTCGACCAACGGGTCCGTCGTCGACGGCCGGCGCGTGTCCCAGGCACCCGTGCGGGACGGCTCCCGGATCACCGTGGGCGGGACGACCCTCCAGCTCGAGCTGGACGAGTCCCGCCTCACCACCGGCTGACCTTCGCCGCCGAGCCCCGCGGACCCACGACCCGCGACCGGTGTCCCCCACCCCCGCACCACGCCGGAGATCGGGGCGCCACCCTGGCGGTGCAGGTGACCGCCGCGTACGTTGACGCCCGTCGTGGACGCCGCCCCGTCGGGGGTCGCGCCCGGAGCTGGGGCGCTGCCGCCCCCACCCGACTGGAGTCGCATGAAGAGACGTCCGTCCAAGTCGACCGCGCTGGCCGCGGGTGCGGCCCTGTCGCTGCTCGGCGCGACCGCCTTCGGGGCCGCGGGCCCCGCGGCGGCCGCCCCACGGTCGAGTGCAACGGCTCGGCACCGAAG